>JBFHPZ010000402.1:0-3021 GCA_041592495.1 Gammaproteobacteria bacterium
CGTGGAGAAACTGGCGTATATCCGCCACTTCTTCATTGGCCAGTTCCACGCCCAGTTGCAGTGTGGCCATCTGGCGTATTGCTTCGTCCAGACTTGAGATGCTGCCATCGTGGAAATAGGGGCCGGTCAGGGCAACATTCCGCAGCTGGGACACCTTGAATACCATCCTGTCTGCATCGCTTTTCGTTAGATCATACATACCCAGATCCTTCTGATTCCCGTAGGGCGCTTTCTGGCCCAGCTTTTCAAAGGCCACGCCTCCCAGCAGGGGGCCATCATGACAGGACACACAATTAGCCTTGATGAAGCTCGCCATACCTCGCTGTTCCGCCTCGCTCAAGGCGCTGGTATCGCCATGCATGAAATCATCAAAGCGACTGGGGGTGAGCAAGGTCCGCTCAAAGGCTGCGATGGCTTCGGCAATATTGTGGTAGGTGATGGCCGGACGACTATCGGAAAAGACCTGGCTGAATGCCGTGCGGTATTCCTCAATGCCACTGATCTTGCTGACCACGGCCTGTTCATCCGGCATGGCCATTTCAATCGGGTTGAGTATGGGGCCCTTGGCCTGTTCCACCAGATTTTCGGCTCGGCCATCCCAGAACTGTCGGCGCTGTAAACCGGCATTCAATACACTGGGACTATTACGTGTTCCCTGATCACCTTTGGCACCGGGTGATACCGGCAGGTTATCCACGCCGGCTGCGCCATTTTCCAGACGATGGCAACTGGCGCATGACTGCTGGTTGTTCACAGATAACCGGACATCAAAAAACAGTTTTTCTCCCAGTGCAATTTTTTCGGCCGTATCTTTTTCTGCCCCGGGCATGATTTCCGGCAATGGCTCAAAATAGCGATTCGCCCTGCGCAATAAACGCTCTGCATCGGTAGCGGCGAATAATGTCCCTGTTAAAAACATACCTGCAGCTATCATCCAGAAAAAGCGAGTCATTTGGCATCCCCTCATGTGTGCTTTCAAGTTTAAAGGCTACGTGTTTATTAACATACTGAAAATGATAACCGTCAAGGCCTCGATGGATAGGCACAGCTTGAGGGATAGATAAAAATTGTCTTTATGGGAACCGGAATAAGATAACAATCGTTTATAGCAATAATGACAACCCTATCCTTGTCTGGGCAAGAATGCCAATTGGAGAGAATATGAAGAAGTTGAAAACCACAGCGCTGTTGTGTGCCAGCCTGGTGCTAGCCAGTGCTTCAAGCTTTGTTAGCGCCGAAGATTTCAGTCGTTACACTAATCAGGAACTGGAACAACAGCGTCTCCAGTTACAAAACATGAGTGAAGCGGATCGCACGGCTTATCGCAATGAAATGATGAACCGTATGTCTTCAATGAGTGAAGATGAACAGGCCCAAATACGCAGCCGCATTAATGAAACCGCCGGCCAGGGCACTACCACGCGTCAGCGCAGCATGGATGGCAGCTCATCAGGCAACCAGTATGGTCGTGGGAATTCTTCTGGTTCAGGCGCTTCCGGCGGACAAGGCATGGGCGGTGGGCGCGGCAAGGGAAGATAAAACACGCCGTACATGCAACATCCCTTCCTGTATCCGGAAGGGATGTCGTTTCTAAAGACACATCAAATCATTAATCGCTTAGCCAGTAAAAATGATAGGGCGGAACCACCAGCTGATCATTGAAAATAGCAGGTCGATCACCGGAATACAGATCTCTAATCTGACCATATCTAAACTTTGGAAAACTGCTTAAGGAATTTAAATCCAGATGCTGTGGCCTTGCATCAAAATTCCCCACCACCAGCACATCTCCGCCATGGGCCGTTATGTTAAACCGTGAGAACACAAACAAATGCGGATTATCCACATGAATTAATTCGCGATTATTGAAATCCGCAAACGATAAAATTTCCTTACGCACGGCTATCATTTTTTTCATCGCCGTAAATATACGATGTTCAATGGTGCCGGGTTGATGCCGGAGTTCAGCCTTGCTCCAGTCAAAATTGGGACGATGGGCCCAACGACTATCGTGGGACTTATATTCATCATTCATGAAACTGCAATCATTCAGGGTACCAATTTCATCGCCGTAGTAAAGCAATGGGATGCCACCGAAAGACAGAATCATACTGTGCAATAACAAAATATGCTTCACCGCATTATCAATACGAGCCTGCTCTCCGGATTCCAGCGCCGTTTGTAAGCCAACCAGAGAAGCCAGTGAGCCGGATATACGAGCATCACCGGTTTTATGGTTATGGCCAAATGGAAATCCCCTGGCATCTGAATCGGAATAATTTCCGGTGTAATAATTAATTAAAAACTTACGATGATCATAGGGCTCATAACCCACAGCACGAATATCCGCATCGTCATAACCCAAACCTATATCATCATGGCAGCGTACATAGTTCAACCAGGTTGCACGTTCCAGTTTATCAGGAATACTTTTCAGCCCCTGATAAAGCAGCTTGGCATTTTTAGTCGCCACCGCATCCCACAACAGAGCCATGTAAGTGGCGTTATAGGCAATTTCACATTCCTTGGCATTAATGGCATCTTCACCAAAATACTTAATAATTTCGATAGGCGCCACAATGGCTTCGGCAATAAACAGAACACCTGGCGCAGTCACCTGACAACAGTCTTTCATTAACTGCAAAATCAAATGGGCTTCACGTTCGTTCTGGCAGGTACTGCCAATTTTCTTCCATAAGAAAGCAACCGCATCCAGGCGAATAATGTCTGCGCCCTGGTTGGCCCAGAATAAAATGATATCCAGCATTTCAATAAACACAGCAGGATTACTGTAATTCAAATCCCACTGATAATTATTAAAGACGGTCATGACCCAACGCTGCATTTCCTCATCCCAGGTAAAATTACCCGGTGATGTTTCAGGAAATATCTCCGGCATAGTTTCTTCAAACATGTCAGGAATTTCGCGACTTGGAAAAGTGTAATAGTAATCCTGATATTTTTCGTCACCGGCACGGGCTCTTTTCGCCCACTCATGTTCATTGGATGTATGATTCACCA
>JBFHPZ010000403.1:0-3020 GCA_041592495.1 Gammaproteobacteria bacterium
AGAAATAGCCCACGGCCCCGCCATAAACCTCGCGCCGGCTCGGCTCGAGTTCGTCGATGATCTCCATGGCCCTGATCTTGGGCGCTCCGCTGAGCGTCCCGGCGGGGAACGTCGCGCGGAAAACATCGAAGGCGTCCCGGCGGCCGTCGAGCCGACCGCGCACGTTGGAGACAATATGCATGACGTGGGAGTAGCGCTCGATCACCATCAGCTCGCTGACCTCGACGCTGCCGGTGGCGCAGACCCTGCCCAGATCGTTGCGCCCCAGGTCAACCAGCATGATGTGTTCGGCGCATTCCTTGGGATCAGCCAGCAAGTCTTTTTCCAGTGCGACATCTTCGGCTTCATCATTGCCTCTCGGTCGTGTGCCGGCAATGGGACGTACAGTGACTACATTATTTTCCAGGCGCACCAGAATCTCCGGTGATGAACCCACGACATAGTGATCATCCAGATTCAGATAAAACATGTAAGGGGATGGATTCAAACTGCGCAGGGAGCGATACAAATCCAGTGGCGCTGAATTAAATGGAATCGATAAGCGCTGCGATAACACCACTTGCATAATGTCGCCATCAATGATGTATTCCCGCGCCTTGCTCACAGCCTGCTTGAAACCATCCTCAGTAAAACCGGAAACAAAATCACTTTCATTAACCTTGCGACTTTTTGCCGAAGGCTGATAACCGGGCACTGTTTCGCGCAATTGTTTTTCCAGTTGCAGCAAACGTTTCTGCCCTGTTTCATAGGCATCGGCTTGTTGCGGATTCACCTGCACAATCAAAAACAGCTTACCGCGCAGGTTATCGAATACCACCACTTCTTCCGATAACATCAATAATATGTCGGGGGTTTGCAGCTGGTCAGGTTTGGTATTTTCACCAAGGCGCGGTTCGATATAACGAATGGTGTCGTAACCGAAATAGCCCACCAATCCACCGGTAAAACGCGGCAATTCTGCAATTTCAGCTGCCTTGAATTGCTGCTGATAATTTTCGATCCATTCAAGTGGATCATCCACATCGATGATCTCAGTCGCCTGGCCATCTTTTTCGATATGAATTTGTTTGCCAAATACCTTGATGCGTGTGACGCAGGGCAAGCCAATAATAGAATAACGCCCCCACTTCTCACCGCCATGGACCGATTCGAATAAATAGGAATAAGGTACATTGGCCAGCTTGAGGAAGGTACTCAGTGGTGTATCAAGATCGGCGAGCACTTCGCGCGCCAGGGGGATATGGGTGTACTGCTGTTTTTTCAGTTCAGCAAATGCTTCGGGAGTCATAACCTATTCCAGACATAATCATTACGTTCATAACCTAAACAAGAGACAGCCTGTCACCATCGCCAGGTTATGAAATTCCGCAAATCTGTATGTCTGTTAAGGTTAAGCATAATTATCTAGTGTAGCGATTTTTCATGTCCAGGCAACTACCGATTTGACTTCGGCCATGGAATCGACCACCGCATCCGGATTGTAGTTGCGGATATCTTCGCCGTGGTTATAGCCATAGGACATGCAGACGATATTAAATCCTGCAGCCCGTGCGGCTTTCACATCACTTTGCGAATCACCCAACATGAGAGACTCTGCAGGAGTGGCACCCAGCTTTTCGGCCGCATGTAGCAATGGCAACGGATCAGGTTTTTTCTTCGGCAGGGTATCACCGCACACTACCAGCTCGAAATAATCACTAATGCCCAGGTCTTTTAATAACGGCAGAGTGAACTGTGCGGCCTTGTTTGTAACGCAACCCAGACGCACATTGGTAGTTTTAAGAAAATCCAGCGCTTCTTTTACACCCGGATAGAGACAACTGCGCTTGGATGTATTCTCCCGATACAATGCCTCGAAAATTGGCAGAGCTTTCTGAAACAGGGCTTCATCGGGTTCACCATCCAGCTGGTTTATTAAGGCACGGCGTACCAGTCGTTCGACACCATTACCCACCCATTGACGCACACGCTCTTCACCACGCAATGGCATAGCCAGTTGCTTCATCATTTCATCGACGCAATAGGCAAGATCCGGCACGCTATCAACGAGCGTACCATCCACATCTATCAGCACCATGGCTGGTTTTTTAATCATAGTCATAACACCTGGGGGATGTTGTGGACGCCAGGCGGTGAACAGCAAGGCGCACACATGCTGTTCACTGCAGACATCGAGTTAATTAAATCTTGGCTTTTGCCAACTCGTCACGCATGGCTTTGACCACGGTGTTGTAATGATTGGGATCGCTATCCTTGGCAGCACCGAAAATGGCAGAACCGGCGACGAAAGTATCCACACCCGCCTCGGCCACTTCCTTGATGTTGGCAGGACCGACACCACCATCAATTTCCAGACGGCAATTGTAGCCACCGTCTTTGATCATCTGGCGTACCTTGCGCGCCTTATCAAGAACGTAAGGAATGAATTTCTGCCCACCAAAGCCGGGGTTTACCGACATCAATAACACCATATCCAGCTTTGGCAGGGTGTATTCCAGCACGTCCAGCGGTGTAGCAGGATTAAATACCAGACCAGCCTTGCAGCCACTTTCCTTAATCAAACCGATGGTACGATCAATGTGCTCGGACGCTTCAGGATGGAACGTAATATAAGTAGCACCCGCCTTGGCGAAATCAGGAATGATGCGGTCCACCGGCTTAACCATCAGATGTACATCAATATCGGCCTTCACGCCATGTTTACGCAGGGCATCACACACCAAAGGACCAATAGTGAGGTTGGGCACATAGTGGTTATCCATCACATCGAAATGCACAATATCCGCACCCGATTTAATGACATTGTCCACTTCTTCACCCAGACGCGCGAAATCCGCTGATAATATGGATGGTGCAATCTTGAAATCCGCCATGTTTGAATCCTCACCAAATAACCAAAATTCTAGAAGGCGCCCACTTTACCTGATAAATGGTCGTTTTTCAGCTCAAAAAATTTTGCCGTGTAGCAACAAATTTAATATATCGCCGTCTATATTTAGGCGAGCAACTCCCGAAAACAA
>JBFHPZ010000404.1:0-3016 GCA_041592495.1 Gammaproteobacteria bacterium
CTCTGGGGTAATGTTGCCATTAATGTATTACTGACATTGTTATCGGAATCGGTGCTTACAGGTGTTGGTGCATTCTTTTTCTCAACAGTGCTGATTACCTTCTTCGGCGAGATCTTTCCTCAGGCCTATTTTTCCCGCCATGCCATGCAAGTCGGCTCATTCTTATCACCTGTACTCAGGTTTTACCAGTTCCTGTTATACCCGGTGGCAAAACCTACCGCCAAGCTTCTGGATTTGTGGCTGGGAAAAGAAGGGGTGCAATACTTTGAAGAGCGTGATTTGCGACAGTTAATTAAAAAACATATTGCGGCACGGGACACGGATGTGGATCGTCTTGAAGGTATAGGTGCACTGAATTTTCTGGCGCTGGATGATCTGCTGGTATCCGAGGAAGGTGAGATTGTTGATCCAGACAGTATCATTCAATTAACAACAGAAAATAATGAGATTCTGTTTCCGTCATTTAAGTCAGTTGCAGATGATCCATTTTTACAACAATTAAATTTGTCAGGAAAGAAATGGATTATCATTACTGATCAAAATAGTGTTCCACAGCTTGTTTTAAACGCTAATGCTTTTTTGCGAGCCGTATTATTGAATCCGCAAAAACAGGTAGCACCCAGGGCTTATTGTCATAAGCCTATTATTGTCGCTGATTTGAATCTGTTGCTGGGTGAGGTGCTTTCCCATCTAAGAGTCGATTCGATGACATATACAGATGATGTCATCGATCAGGATCTGATATTGATCTGGGGAGATCAGAAACGTGTCATTACCGGAGCTGATATCCTGGGGCGCTTACTAAGAGGCATCGCATTGCGACATTCGGCGCCATCGAGATCTTAAAAAATCATTAATCAAAACCCTGAGGTTATTCCCGTATAAGACTTATATTTTATTCTTGGGAATAGTGTTGTATCTTGTACTCATATTCGAGTGCAGGAAATTATATGGCTAAAAACGCTACCCCCAAAACCATTTACCTCAAAGATTATACACCTCCGCATTTCTGGATTGATTCAGTAAACCTGCGCTTCGAGTTGGGTGAGGATGTCACACGGGTTGTATCCGAACTGGATATACGTCGCAATACAGCCGTGTCAGGCGCCAATATTCTGGAGCTGCATGGCGAGAAACTACGCCTTGGCAGTATTGTGCTGGATGGCCATGCGCTTGGTGATAACGATTTCAGTATTAGCAATGATTTGTTGTGGATTCCCGGAGTGCCGGATCAGTTTACCCTGCAGATCGAGACGTTTATCAAGCCACAGGAAAATACGTCTCTTGAAGGTTTATACAAATCCAGTGGTAATTTTTGTACCCAATGTGAAGCGGAAGGCTTCAGGAAAATAACTTATTATCTCGACCGCCCGGATGTGATGGCACGTTTTACCACCACTATTGTCGCCAATAAAAATAAATATCCGGTGTTGTTATCTAATGGAAATCCGGTTGATTCAGGTAATCTCGATAAGGGTATGCATTATGTGACCTGGGAAGATCCCTTCAAAAAACCCTGTTATTTATTTGCATTAGTTGCCGGCAATCTTGAATGCGTCGAAGACCATTTTGTAACCATGTCGGGTCGTGATGTTGCATTGCGTATTTATGTGGAAAAACACAATATTGATAAATGTGATCATGCCATGCTTTCCCTGAAAAGGGCCATGATCTGGGATGAAAAGAAATATGGCCGTGAATACGATCTCGATATTTATATGATTGTTGCAGTCGATGATTTCAACATGGGCGCCATGGAAAACAAGGGGCTTAATGTATTCAACTCAAAATTTGTATTGGCCAAACAGGAAACTGCAACGGATGTTGACTTTATTAATATAGAAGGTGTGATTGGTCATGAATATTTTCATAACTGGAGTGGCAACCGTGTTACATGTCGTGACTGGTTTCAGCTAACCCTCAAGGAAGGGTTGACTGTATTCCGTGATGAGCAATTTACAGCGGATATGAATTCTGAAACAGTCAAACGTATAGATGATGTGAATGTGTTACGCACCCGACAATTTGCAGAAGATGCCGGTCCCATGTCGCATCCGATTCAACCAGACTCCTATGTCGAGATCAATAACTTCTATACCGTCACGGTTTATAACAAGGGTGCAGAAGTCATTCGCATGATTCATACCTTGCTGGGTGCCAAGAATTTCCGCAAGGGTATGGATTTGTATTTTGAGCGTCACGATGGTGAAGCAGCTACTACCGAAGATTTTGTACAAGCCATGGAAGCGGCCAGTGGTTACGATCTTAAACAATTTCGTCGCTGGTATTCTCAGGCCGGCACGCCCGAGCTGACAGTTAAGGGTGCATATAACAGTGAAAAGCAATCCTACAGCCTGGTGGTTAGTCAGTCATCAAAAGATCAATCCAATAAGCCATTTCATATTCCGCTAAGCATGGGCCTGGTTGATCAGAACGGAAACGATGTGCCTGGTACAGCCAGAACGCTTGATGTCACCAAAGCAACACAAACATTTGAATTTGAAAATATCACTGGTCCTGTCGTGCCTTCCTTGCTACGTAATTATTCCGCACCTGTGAAACTGCAGATTGATCTGGAGGATACTGATCTGGCATTTCTCATGGCCCACGACAATGATAAATTTAACCGATGGAATTCAGCCCAGCAGCTGGCGGTTAATGTTTTGTTGCGTATGATGCGCGAGTTTGAACATGGCAAGGATATGGTGCTGGATCCCACATTTGTCAACTCTTTCAGACAGGTCCTGATGAGCCAGGATTTGGATAAAGCCCTGACTGCACGTATTCTCAGTTTGCCCGGAGAAGATTATCTTGCTGAGTTCATGCAAGTTATCGATGTGGATGCGATTCATGGCGTTAGGAATTTTTCCCGATTTCAACTTGCTTCGCAGTTGCAAGATGAGTTGTTACAGATTTATCAGGCCAACCACTCAGCCGATTTTTCACTCACTGCAGCAGCGATGGGGCAGCGCAGTTTGAAGAATTTGTGCCTGTCCTATCTGGTAAGGCTGAACAC
>JBFHPZ010000405.1:0-3013 GCA_041592495.1 Gammaproteobacteria bacterium
GCAAGATCGCCGACTTTCTTTTCATCATCGACCACCAAAATAAGTTGACCATGGCCACGAGTATATTGATGGACATTCATGTCCTGAACAGGCCTGGGAATGTCGGCCAGTATTGCGCGAGGTAAAAACAGTTTAACCAATGTCCCCTTGCCGATTTCTGACTCAATATGAATATAACCATTATTGCGATTGACATAGCCATAAACCATGGCCAGTCCAAGGCCGGTGCCTTTGCCAGTTTCCTTGGATGTAAAAAATGGATCGAACACATGTTCGAGATCATCATCTGAAATACCCGTGCCATTATCACGCATGGCAATCACCACATAATCGCCGTTTTCTATCTGGTTATATATGTTCTTCTCCTGGCTGCTTATGGTTTGATTGTAAATGCTGATATTAAGATTACCGCCATTCGGCATGGCATCGCGGGCATTCATGATAATGTTCAACAGGGCATCTTCCAGTTCACCACGACTGGTATTGATGGGCCAGACATCCTTGTGAATGTCATATTGAACATGGACTTCCGGGGTAATTGATCGCTGTATAAGCTCTGTGAGATCCTGAATATTTTCGTTCAGGTTAATAACTTCGGTTTCAATTTGCTGGCGCCGTGAAAATGCCAGTAATTGTTTGGTCAAATCAATGCAGCGATGGGTTGCCTTGCTGGCATGGGATAACCAGCGGCTGGTTTTGTCATCTGCCCGGAATTTGTCTTCAAGCAGTTCGAGATACCCCAGTACTACACCGAGTTGATTGTTAAAGTCGTGTGCAATGCCGCCGGTGAGTTGCCCCAGGGCTTCCATTTTTTGTGCACGCCGTAACATGGTTTCGGTCTGACTGCGTTCGCTGATGTCAAAAAAGGTTACTACGGCGGCGAAGAGTTGTTGATCGCGGTAGATGGGGTAGGACCAGTACTCCACCGGGAAAGAACTACCATCGGCTCGCCAGAACAGATCGGTATCGCTATGGGTTTTGCTGCCATTGCGTAAACTTTCATGGATGGGGCATTCATCTTCTGCGTAGGGCTCGCCGCTGGCTTTAGTGTGATGTATCAGGTCATGGATGGTACTGCCTAATAACGCAAATGTATCTTCGTAACCAAGGTATCGGGCACTGGCCGCATTGGCCAATACACACACACCATCAAGATTAAGTACCAGAATACCTTCGGCGGTGGATTCCAGAATATCCCACAAACGTTGTTCACTTTCCCGGAACTCTGCTTCGATTTGTCGTGTGCGGCTTAAATCGTGTATGCCCATCAGCACGGTAAGCGGGTTATTTTGTGAGTCACGGATGATGCGTACCATGACTTCGATAGGATGTTGTGTTGGGTTATCGGGATGGTCGGTTTCCAGCACAATGCGTTCATCACGTAACTCGCGTCGTGCTGTACAAACAGGGCAGGCTAATTCTTCGCCATGGGGATGCATGATATGGCTTATATCCTTGTTCAGGGTTTCCTCCGGTGTCAGACCTGTCATTTGATAAAAGGCCTTGTTTGCTCGTATCACCTTGTTATCCAGGCCGATCAGATACACAGCGTCCTCGATATAATCCATGGCATAGAGCCATTCCTGCTGGGATTTCTCCAGTGCTTCGCTGGTTTTGTGTTGTTGTTGTTCTTTTTGTTCCATGCGCCGATTAACTATGGCGATGCCCACAAGACCCAGCAGCCATATACTGCCATGGGTTAGCATGAGGGTATGGCGACTATCAGCACTGCCATCAAGATAACGTGACAGCGGGATGGATACACTGACGCCACCGGTGACATCGCCTTCCTTGAAGCCCAGATGGCCATGACATTGAGCGCACTCCTTGGTCATAATCATGGGTCTTATCAAACGCAAATAGGGCCCATCCTCCATAGGCGCTTTTTCTACGACTTCGGTTATGCCCTCACGAAATTGCAGAATTGCCGCTGCTTCCCATGCATCGGGTTTGTTATCGGGATTTAATGGGCGGTCACCGGTAATTTTTCCCTTGACGCCGTAAAGTGTTTCAAATTCTTCCGTCATTTGCCGCATCATGAAGGCGGGGTTCATTAATGTCAGATCAATACCTTCTATTGTTGTCAGGTCACGGTACGGAAGATGGGATAAGTAGGGATTGGGCTGTGTACGTTCATCGGGTTGAACATAAACGCCACCATGGCTCGCTGCCCAGCGCCGAAACGCCTGATCCTTGTTCCAGTTGGCTATGGCTTCGTTCCTGGCCAGATAAATAACCTGGGCCTCGATATTCGCCAGGTTCCAGGCAAAGGAAACCAGCACCAGCACGCTCCAGAAAATACTGGTGAGCAGGACGTACTGGCGGAACGGACGCTTGGTGAACATTTCGATCATATGTGGGTGGCATTGTTGGCAATTTTTCCCGGTGTTTTAAGTATAGATGCCATCGCCGGGAAAAATGTCCCGATATATCAATGACAGGGCAGGTCAGGCTATTTGACTGCTACGCAACATGACGGTTGGGGATAATCGCAGCACCCTGCGTGTGGCCAGCATGCCGGCCAGCAGTATGAGAGGCACCGAAATCACTGGTGTGATGATCCATAAGCCGGGATGCAGGCTATATCCCAGGTTAAATACCTGAGTGAATAACCCCCAGGCAATCAGTTCGCTCGTGATAATGGCAAGCAAGCTGGCAATGGCGCCGAGTAAAATGAATTCTGTTATTTGACTGTTGCGAATAAAGTGATTGCGCGCACCCAGTGTGCGCATAATGACCGCGCTTTGTAAACGCTCATCCAGATTAAAATAAATAGAAGCCGCCAGCACGATCAGGCTGGCGGCGAGCACAAACAGCATGACATATTCAACCGCCAGGGTGGCCTGGTCCATCACCTGCTTTACCTGGCGCAGGATGGCATCAATATCAATCACCGTAATCCCGGAAAATTTTTGCACCAGCTGATTCAGCAAAAATTTGTTTTCCAAGGGCAAATGAAAACTGGTGATATAACTGACCGGTAACTGATCAAGTGTCTGCGGTGGAAAAATGA
>JBFHPZ010000406.1:0-3011 GCA_041592495.1 Gammaproteobacteria bacterium
CATTGATCACAGTGCAAGGCTTTCTCTTTCGGTGCCACCATGTGGGTAATAGGCCAGGACATTTCTGTCTTGATGAAATCTACTTTGCCGGAGAAGGCTAGATCTTCACTTGCCATGCCTGACTTAACAGCTTTCTCCCAATCGAAATTGGCCCAGTAAGCGGTATCGTCATCACCGGCGGTGTGGGGTATAACCAGCGTCTTGTTGACCGGATCAAACGGCTGCATACCTCTGAAAACCTTGACCGGCCAGATTCGTGATTTACCATCATAGGCACTGCCTGAAAAATGATTGATTGGTGTAATTTCCTGTTTATTAATCTGGTCACCCAATAAGGTGTATTTAACTTTGCCATTGAACCAGACATATTCCGGTACGGCATTTTCCTCATAGGTAAAATCACCTTTCTTACCGTGATAGATGACATGACCATTCTTGTCTTTAATCACCAGCGGTTTACCCTTTTCATCCATCTTGCCAGCGGTTGACCAGTCCCAGGTCATCTTGGTGGCAACACCACCACGTGCGATTTCAGGAATATGGCAAGTCTGGCAGGCAATTTGTCTGGCGTGGCTGTTTAAACGTGCCTGATGATGGGGCGCTAAATCATGACATGCCTGACATGTAGCAGGATTACCCTGATTGGGTTTACCCGGTATATGGAAACCTTGTGTATCCGCAGCGGTAGGAGTGTAACGGCTGCCTTCAACATCATGATTGTCACCCTTGTGACAGGTGGTACATTTGAAATCAAGACCCAGTGCATCCATGTGCACATCCAGTTCTTTCATGGGCGCAGCCAGTGAACTATCCATATCGCCATGCTTAACACCATCGCCACCTCCACCAAAGAAATGGCAGGCACCACAACTATCACGACTGGTCTTGCCGACATTCTGCGCAACATTTTTCAACTTAACAAAATCAGCGGGCAAACCGGCTAAACCCGGCGGCTTGCTATAGGTACCGGTGGTGTCGTGGCACACGAGACAGTCGACATTTTTTTCGGAAGTAAAATCAAAATTTTTGTCGTTCCAGCCATATCCCACATGACAGGCAGTGCAATATGCAAAATTAGATTTGGGGGTAATACAGAAATTATTCAGGACATGGCGCTTGCCCAGTGTCTGATTAGTATCGGGATTAAGAAATTCCCAGTTCCAGTGCTTGGTTTTATGAATTTGTTTAGCGGCTTCGGTATGACAAATCAAACAGGCTTCAGTCACTTCCGGACCGGTATTGAACTCCTTGTCCAGTTCCTTGAATTTGCTGTGATCAGCAGTCGATGAAGCAAAGGTAACGCCGCTGATTAATAAGCTGGTTAAAAAAAATATTGCTCCGGTAAGATGAGCAGGAAACATTTTCATTGCCGACCCCTTTTTGTGCCTTGTTCATTAACTGACATCGCAACAAAACCAGCGACATGTTGATTATTGTTGATCGCACGAACAATATATTTGCGGCAGCACAAGAAATTCACCGATTTCTTATCTAGGCATCAATTAATTCTATAGGCAAGGGATCAGCCATAAAAATAAAATGAACTTTTGGTAGAAATTTGATTTATGTTTAGTTATTAGCATGAATGTACAGATGACACTGTACCGCTCATCATGTGTAAAAATTAATGCGTTATAAATTCCAACACACCAGACACACATGAAATACCGTGTCTCTTTTTTATCTTGCAAAATTCCGTTTAATTAAGTCTTTAACATATCAACGCATCCACGGGATAAAGAAAGCCTGTGATACAAAATGATGCCAGTGTTAACATCCATAGAAATGCCAGATCCAGAACAAACATTGTGCCTGGCATGTTTTGTCATTGGCGTTCACTGCGCCGTGATTGTAATTCACGAATTAAGCAATACTCTTACCTCGTCAATGGAAGCTTCGTGGAATGACTCAAAACGATGGTGATTTGTTATCCTGAATCAGGATAGTAAGAAATTCTAGACAGAGAACAATCCATAACTGGACTCAAAAAACAAAACAAATGAATTACAGCGCAAAAAGAAGGAAACCAAAGTGACTGTTCTCGCAGGTGATATTGGCGGCACGAAAACATTACTACAACTTTCAGAACCCTATAAAAATGATTTTAGGGTGTGCTACGAACAGCGCTTTCTAAGCGCCGATTTCCCACAGTTCGATATCATGCTAAAGACGTTTCTTGACCAGTCTGCTGCACACAGCGCATACCCCAAAGCAGCCTGTTTCGGTGTCGCCGGTCCGGTCAACGAACGTAGCGCACGCACCACCCATCTACCCTGGGTACTGAACGCAGACCAGCTTGAAAAACAATTCAATATTCCCCGGGTGCGTTTGATAAATGATTTTCAGTCTGTCGGCTATGGCATCGGAGCCTTACATGACGATGACCTGCTTACACTGCAAACCGGCACCGAGGTAAAACAGGGCAATCGCGCCATCATCGGTGCTGGTACCGGACTGGGTCATGGTTTACTGGTGTGGCAACAGGACCATTATGAAGTAGTGGCCTCTGAAGGCGGCCATACGAGTTTTGCACCGACGGATGAACTGCAAACAGAACTAATGCTCTTCCTGCGAAAACGCTTTGGCCCTGTTAGCTGGGAGCGAGTGGTATCCGGTCCTGGCCTGGTGAATATTTACGAGTTTATGCTCAGCACCGGTAAGGGGGAAGAATCGTCCGCATTACGTCAGGCCCGTGACAACGAAGATCCTGCCGCTGCCATCAGCCGCTTTGCACTCACGGGAAAAGACAAACTTGCAATGCAAACCCTTAGCCTGTTTACCCGGCTTTATGGTGCACAGGCCGGCAACCTGGCCCTGATCGGACTGGCCACGGGTGGTGTTTATATAGCGGGCGGCATTGCACCAAAAATAATTGAAAAACTTAAGGATGGCAGCTTTATGTCAGCCTTTGTCGATAAGGATGCCTCCATGCCGGACCTGCTCAAAGCCATGCCGGTACATGTGGTGATGAATCCTCATGTGGGCCTGCTGGGCTCAGCAGTGGTCGCAGC
>JBFHPZ010000407.1:0-3000 GCA_041592495.1 Gammaproteobacteria bacterium
AAGCCTGGGCATTGGCGATGATTGTGCCATTTTACAAGTGCCGAAGGATTACGAGCTGGCAGTATCTACCGATACCCTGGTTGCCGGTGTGCATTTCCCGTTGACTGCATCCGCTGAAGATATTGGTTACAAGGCGCTGGCTGTTAACCTGAGCGATCTCGCCGCCATGGGTGCAGAACCTGCCTGGCTGATGTTGTCGCTAACACTGCCAGATGAAAATGCAGACTGGCTGACCGGTTTTGTTAAAGGCTTGCGCCAGCTCATGGATCAATATCACATGCAGTTGGTGGGTGGTGATACAACCCGAGGTGCATTGAGCATCACTGTGCAGGTATTCGGTTTTCTGCCAAAGGGAAAAGCCTTACGTCGTGATGGGGCCAAACCGGGTGATTTAATTTATGTTAGCGGCACCCTTGGCGATGCCGGGCTTGGACTCAAAAAAATCCTGAATGAAATGCAATGCGATCATCCCTTACAGTATTGCATCGATCGACTGAATCGGCCGACGCCGAGGATCGCAACGGGTAAAGCCTTGCTGGCATTCTCACATTGCGCCATTGATATTTCAGATGGCCTGTTTGCAGATCTCGGGCATATCGCAGAAGAGAGTCATTGTGCAGCCCTTATTCACCTTGAACAATTACCATTGTCGGATGAGTTAAAAACATATTATAAAGATGCCTTTGACTGGCAACAAATACTCACTTCCGGTGATGATTACGAATTGTGTTTTACAATCTCACCTGAGCAACGTGCGAACATTAAGCAACTTGAGAAACAGCAGAACATTGCTCTTACATGTATTGGTGAAATCTGTGAAGGGCAGGGTGTACGTTGTCAACATCGGGATGGACAGGAATTAGTGCTCACGCATTCCGGTTATAATCATTTCAAATAAATAATAGTAGAAGAAAATGAAATCAACTATACCTGTTCCTGCAAAATACCTTCTTAATCCGGTGCATTTTATCGCTCTGGGATTTGGCTCCGGGTTAATGCCAAAAGCCCCGGGTACCTTTGGAACGCTGGCTGCTATCCCTGTCTATTTTCTGTTAAAGGATTTTAATCTGCTTGCGTATCTTGCCGTAGTGGTATTGGTTTGTTTACTGGGTGTTTATGCCTGTTTTTATACCAGTACGGCATTAAAAGTTCACGATCACCCGTCTATTGTTATTGATGAAATCGCCGGTTATTTGATTACCATGATCTCCATTCCATTTTCCTGGCAATGGGTGTTGGCAGGATTTGTGTTGTTTCGTTTTTTTGATATTTTAAAACCCTGGCCTATTTCCTGGATCGATAAACATGTCCATGGCGGCAGTGGCATTATGCTTGATGATATTATCGCCGGTGTTTTTGCATTTGTTGTGTTACAGATTTTGATGAGAATTATCTAAAATGAAAAAATGGTTATTGTTTTTCCTGTTGTCCAGTAGCTTAAGCGCTAATGCCATTGTGAATATCGAGAGTATGCGGAGTGTCGATGAGGCGCCCGGATTTCATACCCAGGCCAGTTTGAATATTAATGGTAAGAATGGTAACAGCCAGAAAAGCAATCTCGAAACCGGTTTGTTATTTCGCTGGAATCATGAAGCCAGCAGGCAATTACTGGTGATGACCTATGAGTACGGCGAAACATCGGATATAAAGGATACGCAAAACAGTTTTGCTCATGCGCGCCATATACAGGACATCAACAAGCTGCTGGCCTGGGAAGTGTTTTTGCAAATGGAATCGGATGAATTCAAGCGCCTGTCATTACGTGCACTGGTTGGAGCTGGAATCAGGATTAATCTGGCGGTCGCAGCCGATTCCTATCAGTCATGGCTGGGCCTGGGTGTGTTTCGTTCCAAAGAAGAACTGGACGAACAGGTTGGTGTTGTTGATGACCTAACTGAATATGCAACACGTGCCAATATTTATCATGGATTTAAATTCCCGATTAATGATCGTTCACGCATATTCAATACCCTTTATTACCAGCCACAAATCGGTGATGCACAGGACTACCGCTTGCTGGAGCAATTGGGCCTGTTGTTTGATATTACGGACACACTGTCGTTCAAAGTGTCGCTGGACATCAAGCGGGATAATGAGCCGCCAATCAGTGTTAAGAAAACAGATACCAGCTACAATACCGGTATTGAATATCGATTTTAATGTACTCTGTTATGCGAACTATCATTACCACTAGCGGATTTCTCGCTTGCCTGTTGCTGGCAACAAGCAGTCCTGCCATTGACAAGATCGAAGTGCAGGGCCTGTTTTCCGGTAAGGCGGTATTGCTGATTGATGATAAGCGTCATATTGTAGCGGAAGGTGAGGCATCGCCCGAAGGCGTTAAAGTCATCTCCGCTGACAGTAAATCCGCTGTACTGGAAGTGGATGGCGAACAAAAACGCTATCTGTTAGGTAATTCCATAACAACGAATTATGCAGCGCCCGCCAGTATCAAGGAGCAAATCATTTCAGATGGTGCCGGCATGTTTTTTACCTACGGCAGTATCAATGGTCATTCGGTGAAATTTCTGGTGGATACCGGTGCGACCACCATAGCCATGAGTGCTATCGATGCCAAACGTCTTGGTATTCCTTATCGAATGATTGGTAAACCGAGCCGGGCAAGCACGGCATCCGGAATAGCAGAAACCTATGAGATTCAACTGAAAACCGTTAAGGTGGGTCGCCTTGTTCAACGCAATGTTGATGCGGTTGTTATTAATGGAAATCATCCTCGGGAAGTATTATTGGGTATGACTTTCCTGGATCGCCTGAAGGTAGCAAAGGAAGGAAACAAAATGACACTGGAGCAAAAGCAATAAAGCGCTATTTATTCAGAAGCCAGAATCGGTCCCTGTCGACTTTTAATACCCTGCAATAATCCCCTGAAAATAATATTAGCCGTCGAAATTACCGGAATAGCAACGACCATACCGATAAAGCCAAACAAGTTGCCGAAAATTATTATACCGATAATAACAATGATCGGGTGCAGGTTAA
>JBFHPZ010000408.1:0-2997 GCA_041592495.1 Gammaproteobacteria bacterium
AGTATCAGTATGAAATTGATGCCAGAAACGAATCCTGTCCTTCGCCAGTCATCAAGGCAAAAGATGTTTTGCTAAAGATGTCCAGCGGTGAAGTATTACACCTGATATGTACAGACCCCACTTCTCAGCAAGATATTAAAACCTTACTGGATGTTCTTGATGACCAGTTGCTGTCAAGTTCCCAGTCCAATGGTGAGTATCATTACTTCATCAAAAAGCATTAAGTTTTAATCGCCCGAATTAGCTTTTTTCGGCTGCTTGTTATAGGCCTGATCGGTTCTGCCGGCCATAATAAAATCATTTATATGCAAACCCCTGATGCGATGTGTCCACCAGGTCACTGTCACCTTCCCCCATTCTGTTAATAATGCCGGATGGTGATCAGCCTGTTCTGCCAGTTCGGCAACACGGTTGGTGAACTCAAGTGCATCTACAAAATTTCGGAAGCTAAACAGGCGTTGCAGTTGATTGACATTGTGGTTGTCAATAATTGTCCATTCAGGCAACTGCTTTAAAAGGCTATTTTGTTCATTTATGGAAAGTGCATGATTGTCTGCAGATTTCAGATTGTCTGGTATTAAGTTATCCATAAACCTACTCCAGTTTTTGCGGAGTGCAGATTCCAGTATAGTGCGAACTAGCTCGCTTAAAAACCACACAATCAGGCGTATATATCAACTATGGCAGATGCTTTTGAACAGGCTGCACAAGCGCTGGATGACAGTTTGCGTGTTACCGGCAAGGATTATCAGGTACTGGATATGATATCGCCTGCCCAATGTCGGATTAAATTCACCGGTTTGTTTGATAAACACCATGTTGTTTGGGAAGCGTGTATCAGAACCATGCAGGATTATGCAAATGACATCAAACAGGTCATCGGTGCGCCACAAGTTAGTCTCAGGCAGTTTATAGAAATTGAACAAGGAGAAGGCTGTTACCGGGCTCTGATTGTTCTAAAACTGAAAGAAATCGATGCGGCGGCCATAGGCCGGACTATAATTATGATAAGAAAGTACAAACGCTTGCATCTGGGTCGCCATGAATATGGAGAGACCGTCTTTTTATAATCCCGAGTCTGTAGCTGGATATGCGACGAATTGTGGTGATAAATGCAAAGGGTGGTTGCGGCAAAACCACAGTATCGACAAATCTTGCAAGTTATTATGCAACGCAGGGTTTAAATACCGCTTTGCTGGATTATGATCCCCAGGGATCCGGTATGCGCTGGTTGCGCACGCGCCCTAATGATGCAGCGGCTATCTATGGTGTTGTTGCACATCAAAGTGCAGCCAAGGCTGTCACCATGAGCTGGCATATGCGTTTGCCACCGGAAACAGAGCGCATTGTTGTCGATACACCGCCGGGATTGAAAGGGCCTGATCTGGTTGAGCAACTCAAGGGCGCAGATTGTATTCTGATACCGGTTGTACCCTCACCTATTGATATTTTTGCAACGGCTGATTTCATTCGCGATTTGTTGCTGGTCGCCAAGGTGCGAACCCATCGCACACGGCTGGCAATTATCGCGAACCGTATTCGACAGAATACCCTGGCATTTCAGTCTCTGGAACGATTCCTTAAAACCCTTAGTATTCCCGTCATTGGTAAGCTGCGTGATAGCCAGAATTATGTGCATGCATCAGAAGTTGGATTGGGTGTGCATGAACTGAAGAAGCGGCCTAATGAACTTGAACGCAGTCACTGGCAAGAATTGGTCACCTGGCTGGAACAAAATAACAATTAATCATTTGCTGTTTTGCAGAATCCATTGCGTTGCACAAATAAAATTATCGGCCACATGAGTGGGTGGTTTGCTTATCCGATTTTCATCATCATCACGGTATTTACCGGTTTTAACCAGGCAACCCATGAGCCCTGCCTGCATGGCGCCTTCTATATCTGATTCCACATCATCTCCGACCATAACGACTTCGTGTGCATTACATTGAAGTTGTTGCACCGCCTGCAGAAAAAAATCTTTTGATGGCTTGCCGGTAATAATCGCCTTTTTGCCACTGGCAAATTCCAGCGCACAGGTAAAAGCCCCAAGATCAAGACTGAGTCCGTCGCTTTCCATGAAATAGCGGTTGTAGCCCATGGAAATAAAACTGATCTGGTCACCTTGCATGAGCACCCTGAAGGCTGAATTCAGTGCGTCATATGAAAAATCATTTCCAGCATCACCCAGTACAACGGCATTGGGGTTGTCTGTTGTTAAATGAGCAAATTCAGACACGAGTCCAGGGTGTATGAGTAAATGAGGTCTTAACTGATGTGATTCAAGATAAGACAATGTTGCCGTAGACGTGGTAAAGATATCCTTGATCGGAATATCAAATCCCATGCTGCCAAGCAGGTTAAAAATAGATTGTCGGGATTGTCGACTGGTGTTGGTGATAAAGCATACAGGCAAGGTGCTGGATTGCAGGAGTTTCAATGCATCAAGTGCACCCGCAAGAGGCGCTTTGTCAATATAGAGTACGCCCGACAGATCAAGTAGTACGCCTTTGATCATCGCCTTACCGTGGATTATGCGAGATATCTATAAGATAAGTTGTTAGTTCGGTGCTGGCAAGTGGCAATAAAAAAGCCCGCATTTGCGGGCTTTTTTTGTTTATTTTTTGCGGCGACTTATAACGCCAAGGGCTGTGAGTCCTGAAAGGAATAACAGGAAGGGTGCAGGGAGTGGAATAGGTGCCACGGGTGTTGTATTTAATGCGGCCATCAGTGATGGCGCTGCACTGGATTCACCAATTTCAAGTCGGAAATTGTTGAGTGCCGTGCTGCCATTGATGCCAAGAATATCCAGGTCAATATAGCTAACGTAAATTGGACTTATAACTGGATCACCATTATTGTCATTAAATAATTCAGTAATGGCATATCCGGTATAGGTCAGATTAGAAAAGCTAATGGTGCTGTTAGTTGTATCAAGTAGTCTAAGGTTTCCGGTGTGGCTGTAGCTTCCTACAAAAAACAAAGCGATATCATTTC
>JBFHPZ010000409.1:0-2993 GCA_041592495.1 Gammaproteobacteria bacterium
CAATATCGCCGGCATATATATTCCGTCACGCGATCGCAATGCGCTGGTGGATACATTGGGCTGGAGTATCGCCTTGCTGGCATTGATTGGAGTGATTGTTCATGGCGCCATACGCGTTATAAGTCACGCAAAATCTAAATAACGAATTTACTATTTTGAATTGACTAAATCCAAAGGAGTCCTGCGATGAAAATTATGAAGACTTTATTATCAGCGGTAGCCCTGTGCCTGTTTGCGGTGCCTTATGTTGTACAGGCTGCGGATGGTAACTGGAAAAAAGGTCGTATTTATTACCGAATGGTATGTACTGCCTGTCATGTTGATCAGGCAGGAGGCGCAATTCCGCCATCCACAAATACCATTGCCGAGTGGGGCGCTTATATCGATGCAGATAAACATGCCAAGGGAAAGGACAAGCTCAGTTATTACGTCAGCAAGGAATATCGCACCAAGATCAAGGATAGCAACAAGGCTGCAGCCAGCTTGATCAATGTTCCAGACGATGAGTTGCTTGCAGATGTAAAAGCATTTGTCATTCACGGCGCTAAAGATTCTGATACACCTGCGCGCTGCAACTAATTAAAAAAATAAATTACTGTAACTTCTTCGGAGAAGTTAATTATGACTAACAGCAAGTCGTGGTTGTCAGGATTTAAAACCGACTATAACGCAATATTTGTTGAATCATGGTCGCCATATACAGGCGCCATTTTACTGGTATTGGTTATTCTTGGATTAATGGTAAGTGGTTTATTCTGGGGTGTGTTTGGTGGCCTTAAACTATGGGGAAATTATTTTAATAACTTCATAGGATTGGGGTCCGTTCTGGGCATCCCCGAAACGCTCGATAGTCCGTTACTCGATCGCATGTCATTAATGGATATTTGTCTGGTGTTGGGTTCATTCACCGCCGCATTATTATCACGACAGTTTGCCATCAATCGTCCGCCAAAACTGGAATATGTCTGGGCGGCAGTCGGTGGTTGTCTAATGGGCATAGGTGCATCCTTTGCAGGCGGTTGTACCACCGGTGGTTTTTTTACACCTTTGCTGCATTCCTCTGCAGCAGGTTGGGCCATGTGGGTAGGATTGCTTGCCGGTGCCATTGTTGGTCTCAAACTTTTGTTATGGACGCTGGAAAATGTCACCTGGGGAATGAAAGCGCCGGCGATGATTAAAGTGCCGGAAAAAATTCATAACCTGTATCCGTTGTTTGGACTGGCTGTGATTGTTTTTATCATTGTGTGGGCATCACAGTGGTATGTATCGGAAGATAAAAAACTGGTAACACGAGCCCTGATTGTGCTCGCCGGGTTTGGCATTGGTTTCATCATGCATCGTTCGCGTTTGTGCTTTGCACGTGCATTTCGTGAACCGTTTATGACTGCCGAAGGCGATATGACCAAGGCCATGATCCTGGCATTAGCAATTGGAATTCCACTGGCATCATTGTTTTTCCAGACAGGTGTTATTGATCCTTATCTGGCAATACCGGTTACTTTCTGGATGGGTTCAATCATAGGCGGGTTTGTGTTTGGCATAGGCATGGTATTCGCCGGCGGTTGTGCCAGTGGATCACTGTGGCGTATGGGTGAAGGCCATATCAAATTATGGGTGGCGGTATTTTTCTTTTCATGGATGGGCTCAATAGCCAGCGCCGTGTTAAGGAATACCGGACTCATGAGGCCGGAAATGACACTGGAATTAATAGAAGAAAGCAAACTTGGTTTTCAGGCGCATTTGCCTGTGATGCTCGATGGTTGGGGGTGGGCCTATGTGGTTAGCGGAGTCATTCTGCTGATCTGGTATGCCCTGGTTCGCTATAACGAATCAAGTGAAAAGTTTACATTGTTTTAACAAATACCACTGTTTGAGGAGTTTGCCATGAAAACAAAATTTGGAATCCTGACTGTCTTGCTTGTGTTAGCGCTGGCAGGATGTGCAGGCAAGCCGTCCCATCCTGATGCAAAAGAAGGCTGGTACCCGAATATTGTTGATTACGCCTATGTCGCCGAGCATGCCGTGATACCTGTGCGAAGTGATGTGGTCGTGATTGATTCGCGACCCAAGGCGCGTAAATACGATGAAGAACATATCCCTGGAGCCATTAGTATTCCTGAAATGAGCTTCGATAAAATGGTGGATCAGTTACCCGCAGATAAATCGGTTCAGCTGATATTTTATTGTGGCGGTGTCGATTGCATGCTGAGTCACAAGTCTGCATTCAAGGCAGAAAAACTGGGTTACAGCAACATCAAGGTTTATGCTGATGGTATGCCCGACTGGGTGAAAAGAGGTGGCATGACAGGTGTTGATGTAGCCTATGTTAAGAAGTTGATGGATAGCGGCGAGAAAATGATGCTCATCGATGCGCGTCCTAAAGCACGCAAATACGATAAAGGCCATATTCCAACAGCTATTAGCCTGCCGGACAGTGATTTTGAAAAAATGACCGGCTCATTACCTGCGGATAAAAATTTCCCCTTGTATTTTTATTGCGAAGGTCCTGATTGCAAGTTGAGCGCAAGCTCAGCCGCGAAGGCAGTTAAGCTGGGTTATACCAAGGTGTATCAGGTGCCGGGCGGCTATCCTGCCTGGAAAAAAGCCTATGGCGATGCCAATGCAAAACCCATCGTTATACAAAAAGGCAAGGATGAAGGCACAATAACCGTTGCTTCAGTCAGGGAGCTAATGGAAGATGCACCGGAAACACTGATGCTTATCGATGTACGCGATGCTGACGAGTTCAAGCGTGCAAGTATCAAAGGCGCGGTTAATATTCCCATCAATAGTCTGGAAGGTGAAATAGATAAACTGCCTACAGATAAAACCATCGTGTTTTTTTGTGGAACAGGTGGGCGTGCCGGTGAAGCTTATGATATGGTTAAAATGTTCCGCCCTAATTTGAAAATGTATTTCATGAATGCTGAAGTCAAGTTCAAGGGTGATGGCAGCTACACCATGAAAGATCTTTGATCGGCAGAATGTGTGTC
>JBFHPZ010000410.1:0-2987 GCA_041592495.1 Gammaproteobacteria bacterium
GTTCACCTGGTTATTGGCATAGAGTACGTCATACAAAGTCTTGCCTTTGTATTCCGGTTTCTTCGCCACTAATTCTTCAGGCCAGACTTCTTCTACCTTGAAGTATTTTGAAAATTCCACCAGCTGCCATAAATCGGATTTGGCATCACCCGGTGCTTTCACCTGCTGACGCCAGAACTGGGTACGACGTTCGGCATTACCATAGGCGCCTTCTTTCTCAGTCCACATGGCGGTGGGCAGAATCAAATCAGCAGCCATGGCAGTTACCGTTGGATAAGGATCGGACACGACGATGAAGTTAGCCGGGTTACGATAACCGGGGAAACCTTCTTCGTTCATATTCGGTGCGGCCTGCATATTGTTATTACATTGCACCCAATAGGCATTGAGTTTGCCGTCTTTCAACATGCGATTTTGCAACACGGCGTGATAACCGATCTTGCCGGGAATGGTGCCTTCCGGCAGCTTCCAGATTTTTTCTGCCAGATCGCGATGCGGCTTTTTGTTCACCACATAATCCGCAGGCAAACGATGGGAGAATGTACCCACTTCGCGTGCAGTACCACAAGCAGAAGGCTGACCGGTTAATGAGAATGGGCTATTACCCGGTTCGGAAATTTTGCCCATCAACAAATGCACGTTGTAGCAAAGATTGTTTGCCCAAACGCCGCGGGTATGTTGATTGAATCCCATGGTCCAGAGAGAGGTAATCTTTTTGTTGGGATCGGCGTAGAGTTTGGCCAAACGCAACAATTGTTCCTTGGGAACACCACTGATTTTGGCAGTATATTCCAGAGTGTAAGGCTCAACGGATTTTGCATATTCCTCGAAACTGATTTTTTCCAGTTTACCTTTACCGGCATTTTTCGCTTTCTGTTCCAGTGGATGCTCGGGGCGCAAACCATAACCGATATCCGTCGGTGTACTGGTGAAGTTAACATGCTTGTCGATGAACGCCTTGTTGTATGCCTTGTTCTGAATAATGTAATTGGCTATGTAATTTAATATCGCCAGGTCGGTTTGTGGTGTGAACACAATGCCGTTGTCCGCCAGGTCGAAACTGCGATGTTCAAATGTGGATAACACATGCACTTCACAACCGGGTTTGGTTAAACGGGTATCGGTAATACGTGTCCACAAAATGGGATGCATTTCCGCCATGTTGGAACCCCAGAGCACGAAGGCATCTGCATGTTCCAGGTCATCGTAACAACCCATGGGTTCATCAGAACCGAAAGCACGAATAAAGGCTCCTACTGCAGAGGCCATACAATGACGTGCATTAGGATCGATGTTGTTGGAACGGAAACCGGCCTTGTATAACTTGGAAGCCGCATAACCTTCCCATACGGTCCATTGACCGGAACCGAACATGCCGACACTGGAAACCAGTTCTTCAACCGGTTTACCCTTGTTGCGTTCGTTATCTTTCTTGATGGCTTCTTTCCATTTTTCCGCCATGATAGTGAAGGCTTCATTCCAGGAAACTTCCTCGAATTCACCATCCTTATCAAATTTGCCATTACGCTTACGTAATAAAGGTTTGGTGAGTCGATCCTTGCCATACATGATCTTGGAAAGGAAATAACCTTTAATGCAGTTAAGTCCGCGATTCACCGGTGCATCCGGATCACCCTGGGTGGCAACAACTTTGCCATCACGCGTACCCACCAGAACACTGCAACCGGTGCCGCAAAAACGGCAGGCTGCCTTATCCCAACGGATATCATCTTGTGTTTGCGCCAATGCCTGTTTAACACCAGGCAAGGTAATGCCTGCTGCTGTAGCGGTTGCTGCAATTGCATTGGTTTTTACGAAGTCACGCCGAGTCAATTTCATGCTGACATCTCCCCTTCGGTAGCTGTTATTTCATCGCTAAATTGATAAACCATCGAAGCAGACAACACACCATCAATTTTATGTAAGTTGGAAATGGTATCTGCAACAAAACGTCTGTCTTCACTTTCAACAGTCACAATCAATCGACCATCATCGGTTGCTGTATGAACTTCAACACCGTTAATGGCTTCGAGTTGTGATTTAACCTTGTCGATCAAACTGGTTCGTGCATGAACCAGAACACCGCAAATACTGTATTCACTCATGAGGGGTTTACTCCGGATGTTGTATCAAGCGGTTTAATTTCGATTGCATTCACCGGGCAAAGCGAAACACATTCGCCACAGCCATTGCAATCCGCCGTATTTAATTCGATATGCGCTGAGCCCCCTACTGCAAGCCGAAAACGAATGGCGCGCATTTCACATATTTCTCCACAGGAACGACAAACCACACCACGTTCAGACAAACACTTGTTGTTAATGCTCGCCACGTTGTGCCAGGGATGATCACGATTAGCAGTAGTTAATTGAATCGCATCGGTAGGACAACTCTGCGCACAGGCCATGCAAAAATCACAACCGCCTTTGGAGAAATCAATTTCGGGAAATCCGGCTGAGCCACGTTTGATGATCTTGAGATGACAGGACTTGATACAGCGATCGCAACGATCACAGGCATCAACAAATGCGTTCTCGGTAATCGACCACGGCGGGCGAACAGCTGATCCGCCTTTATAATTGCCTCGCAAAAATTGCAGTCGATTCATTCCAGTTTACCCATGTTCAGGTTAACGAACGGCTTGTTACCTGAGTAAAACTATATGCGAGAAGAGACGAGAAATATCTAAGTTAGGAGGGTTAATTTCATCTACCCCCCTGGTGGTAGAGAGAGGTATAAAAGCCCTTTTCCCCAGGTGCTTTCTTGACCTGAGTCAAATCAGAAGTGGGAATATCGAAATATCAGGTTTTAATTGATATAGCTTGAAAAGAAAACGCAAATGAACGCGAATAAACACCAATACTGCTTGAGTGTATTAATTTCTACTGGAATTTCTGAATAACCTTACAAACGATGGATTAAAACAACAGGGAATGAATCTTTTAATTAAAATAAAAACATTTGCGTTTTCTTTTTTAACGCTGATA
>JBFHPZ010000411.1:0-2980 GCA_041592495.1 Gammaproteobacteria bacterium
CTTGTTGCTTTAACCATCATCGCCATCGCCATGGCGGCCTTAATCAAAGCCTCCGGCAATCACACCGCCAGTGCAGCCTATCTCAAACAAAAAACCCTGGCGCATTATGTGGCGATGAATGAAATCAACAAGCTTCAGCTCAACAGCGAATGGCCATCTAACGGCACTGAAAAAAAATCCATTGAAATGGCGAAGCATGAATGGTTCTGGACGCGGGAAATAAAGCCGGTGATAGATCCCTTTACCCAAAAAGAATCATCGGATTATAAACAGGTGAGCTTTGTGATTTATCTTGATGAAGATCGTAAACAGAATATGACCATGCTGGTGGGCTACATTTTGCGGCCGTCGACATCAACAACTAACTAGATGAAAACATTGTCAGCAAAAATATCCTACACCCAGACAGGCATGTATGGTCGCTTCGCAGTTGCGCCCCTGCTGGACAATCAATTGCGTGTCACCCGAACACGCAATTGCGGATTCACCTTAATCGAAGTACTCATCGCCATCGCCATTTTCGCTGTGTTGTCCTTACTTGCCTTTGGTGGCCTGCAATCGGTGATCAGCGGCAAACAACAAACAGAAGAAGCCTTGTTGCGCCTGCGCGAATTGCAGCTCACCATGAATCATTTTCAGCGGGACTTCGAACAGCTGGTTCCAAGGGATGCACGGGATGAACTTGGCGGTACGCTCTATCGCCTGTCGGCAGGACTTGATAGCGATCTGCTGGTGCAATTCACCCGGGGTGGCTGGCCCAATCCTGCAGGTCTTATTCGCAGCCATTTACAGCGGGTGGCTTACCGGCTGGATGACAACAATCTGATTCGCATGAGCTGGCCTTATGTAGATCGCGCCCAGGATGGCCAGGCCATAGAAAATATTCTCATCACCCATATCAAAGATGTGCAATTTCGTTTTCTGGATAATGACAATGAATGGCAGGATAACTGGCCCAGTGCAGAAGTACAGGCCTCCGGCGGTGAACCGCCTCAACCCCGCGCCGTTGAAGTCACCCTGCAAATGGAAGACTGGGGTGACATTGTCCGAATCTTCAGGGTGCCGGGATGAAGCCGCATCGTAAACAACAGGGTGTTGCCCTGATCACCGCCCTGCTGGTGGTCAGTATTGCGGTGATACTGGCAACGGCCCTGGTGGATCGCCTGCACTTTGATATTCGCCGCACGGAAAACATCATCCACAACGAGCAGGCTTACATCTATGCCCAGAGCCTGGAAAGCTTTTTGCTCATAGCCTTAAAGCTGGATAAGGAAAACAACGACTACGATAGCAACGATCAGCTCGAATTAGCCAACACCTATCTGGCAGCACCGGTTGAAGGTGGTGAAGTGACCGGCCGGGTAGAAGACATGCAAGGACTCTTCAACCTCAATAACCTGTCAAAAACCATAAATGCCAATGGTTATCAGCGAGAACTGGAACGCTTCGGCCGGCTGTTAACGGTGCTTGGGATAAACCCCAATTTGGGCAATGCCGTCGTTGACTGGCTGGATGCAGATGCTGAAACCAGCATGCCAGATGGCGCCGAGGATGATTACTATTATGGCCTGCAACCCGCCTATCGCGCTGCCAACACGCTCATGTCCAGCCCCAGTGAACTCCGTTTGGTCAAAGGTTTTCATGAAGATGAAATATTTGAAGCTCTGTTACCCTTCATTACCGCTTTACCCGAAGCCACCAGCATCAATATCAACACAGCGCCGGCTGAAGTGTTAAAATCCCTGACGACTGATATGACAGATGACGATGTGAGCACTCTCATTCAGCAGCGGGATGGTGATGATAATACGGAAGGCCAGCCCTTCGAATCTGCTGATGAATTTAAAAATTACATGCAAAATACCCTAAAGAAAAACAACTTTCCGCTGGACGGATTAAGCACAGCATCGGATTATTTTCTGATGCGAACTTTCGCCCATGTTGGTCAGGGCAATGTACGCCTGGTCAGCGTTATTCAGCGTGATGACAAGGGTAACTCACGTATCATCAACCGCGCACTGGGAAACTGGTAATGGCAGAACGTTTATTGATTCACTACAAACCCTGCGCAGAAAAACCCGCAAGCTGGGTATTGTGCAATGAACGCGGTGAACTCACCACTGAAGTTACACAGGGACAGTTGGCCGATATCACCACCACTATTCGACGCGCCAGCCTGTTACTCGACACATCCTGCATCAGTCTCGACAGCGTTCAAATTCCCAGCACCAACAAACAGCGCCAGTTGAAAGCTGTTCCGTTTGCACTGGAAGACAAGCTGGCGGATGACATAGATCGCTTACATTTTGCCCTGGGTACACGGCGTGATAACCAGGGCCTGCCGGTTGCCACCATTGATAAGGAATTACTGGAAAGCATTCTGGATCTATGCAAACAGGCCAATCTCACTATCGATAACATTTTGTGTGATGTGCTGGCATTGCCTTATGTGGAAAATACCTGGACGATTTTCCTGGATCACGATCGTGCACTGATCAAAATGTCTCACTCTGCCGGCTTTTATTGTGACCGTGATAATTTATCGCCAGTACTGATTTCATTGAAAGCTTCAGCAATGACTTCGCCCGATGGCATTTTATTCATGCATCATGACGATGATACGGAAGCGGGCAATTTACTGGTAGATATCAAAACAGAACTTAAAATTGAAACCTGGTCAGGTCAATCCTTATCTGTTTTTGCAAAAAACCTGTTCGACGCGCAACAACTTAATTTATTGCAGGGCGCCTACACGCCCAAACGTGAAGGCAATAAACTCTGGCAGTACTGGAAAGCTGCAGCTATCGTCGCCGGTATCTGGCTGACTTTACAGCTCGTTTATGCCGCCGTGGAAATACAGCAACTTGAAGCACAAAATCAGCAGCTGACAGCCAGTATCGAAAAAGAATTTAAAAACATCATTCCCGATGCCCGCAAGTTCAACAATATGCAGAAGCGGGCCGAACGCAAACTCAAAGAA
>JBFHPZ010000412.1:0-2980 GCA_041592495.1 Gammaproteobacteria bacterium
GCCGATGTGGTGGAATTGGTAGACACGCTATCTTGAGGGGGTAGTGGCGCAAGCCGTGCCGGTTCGAGTCCGGCCATCGGTACCATATTTCTAAAAAAGCCATTGCTCCCCGAGTAGTGGCTTTTTTAATGAGCATGAACCGGTACTTACTCCGTGCAGGCTGATGCGCAACATCCTGTTGCGCCCCCTGCGGGCGCACTCGTGTGCGTCCAAATCGGTTCCTGACCGATTTGTCGAATCCGGCCATCGGTACCATATTTCTAAGAAAGCCATTGCTCCCCCGAGTAGTGGCTTTTTTAATGTGTCTTACCGGGATATTTTCCTGAAATGACTGGCGCTATCTTTTTAAGATATTACCAGGTGTTTCAATAAAACAACGCAGTTGATGTGCCGTTTTTTATATAAAATACTTATCCGTGCTACTGGCACTCAACTGGTTGGTCCGGATTGTTTTAATTCATAAGATGCATTCTCTATCCAGTGGGCAATGTCATATTTCAATGTGTATTAGAGAAGCTTAATGCTCTTGTTCTGTGTTGATTGGTATCAATAGTTTTATCAACTCAAGTCTGTTAGAGTTGGAATCGCAGGGTAGAAGGGATGAATCGGTGATAATCCGGTTCTATAAATCGGATTTATTGCTTGATATAGATATTATGGGCTGACAATTGTGGTGCTTTTTAATAGAGTGCCATTCCAGAGAACCTGCAAGCTTTATAACAATAAAATTTTCCCCAGCCACGAGAAAGGGGGAGCATAAAATGCTCGAAAACTATTTACCTGTTCTAATTTTTATCATCATTGGATTGATGACCGGTCTGGTTATGATTCTTCTGGGTGGTTTTATTCTTGCGCCAAGCAAACCAGATGCTGAAAAGAATTCTCCCTACGAGTGTGGATTCGAGGCTTTCGAAGATGCACGCCTGAAATTTGACGTTCGATATTATCTAGTCGCCATTCTGTTTATTATTTTTGATCTTGAAATTGCATTTCTTTTTCCCTGGGCAATAGTGCTTGAAGATATAGGTTTGTTTGGTATTGTGGCCATGGGTATATTCCTCGGTGTTCTTGTAATTGGATTTATCTATGAGTGGAAGAAAGGGGCATTGGAATGGGAATAGAAGGTAAGCTTGAACAAGGGTTTGTTACTACAACCCTGGATACTGTAATTAACTGGGCGCGTACCGGTTCCATGTGGCCAGTGACATTTGGTTTAGCCTGTTGTGCTGTTGAAATGATGCAGGCAGGTGCCTCGCGTTATGATCTTGACCGCTTTGGAATTATTTTCCGTCCCAGTCCCAGACAATCGGATGTAATGATAGTAGCAGGTACATTGACCAATAAAATGGGTCCTGCATTGCGTAAAGTTTATGACCAGATGCCCGAACCTCGCTGGGTTATTTCCATGGGTTCCTGCGCTAATGGCGGCGGTTATTATCATTACTCCTATTCTGTTGTTCGTGGTTGCGACCGCATTGTACCGGTGGATATTTATGTGCCGGGTTGTCCGCCCACGGCAGAGGCCTTGCTTTATGGTATTTTGCAGCTACAGAGCAAAATAAAACGTACCTGTACAATTGCACGTTAATCGAAAAATAAATGGCAAATATAGCGCAAACTCTATCTGACAAACTTGCCCAGGTTTTTGCAGGCAAGATGTTATCCAATACTGTTGATGTCGGTGAAGTGACCATCGAAGTTGACTCTTCCAATTTGCGAGATGTGTGTTTGAAACTCAGGGATGATGATGCATTTGGTTTTGATCAGCTTATCGACTTGTGTGGTGTTGACTATTCCGAATACGGGCAAGCCGAATGGACTACTGAAAAAAGCACCAGCAGTGGATTCAGTCGTGGTGTTGAAGTCGCTAGCCATGGTCGAATGCGATTTGGTGATGAAGTTCCACAACAATCAACCTATCGTCCACGGTTCGCTGTAGTGCTGCACCTGTTGTCAGTTAAAAATAATCGCCGTCTTCGTGTTCGTACCTTCGCCAAGGATACCGCCATGCCGGTTGTGCCGAGTGTGATTGATATCTGGAACGTGGCTAACTGGTATGAGCGTGAAGCTTTCGATTTGTTTGGCATTCATTTTGATGGGCATCCGGATTTACGCCGTATCATGACTGACTATGGTTTTGTTGGTCATCCATTCCGTAAAGATTTCCCGTTAACCGGACATGTTGAAATGCGTTATGACCCGGAACAGAAACGTGTAATTTACGAACCGGTCAGCATCGAACCCCGTGTGCTGGTGCCTAGAGTCATTCGTGAAGACAATCGTTATTTGCAACCGGAAGAAGAATAAAGGTTTTTTGAATGCCAGAAATTCGCAATTTCACGCTTAACTTTGGTCCCCAACATCCAGCGGCGCATGGCGTATTACGCTTAATACTGGAAATGGACGGTGAAGTAATCCAGCGAGCCGATCCACACATAGGCCTGTTACATCGGGCCACAGAAAAGCTGGCGGAAAGCAAGCCTTATAACCAGAGCATTGGTTACATGGATCGTCTCGATTATGTATCCATGATGTGTAACGAACACGGTTACCTGCTGGCGCTGGAAAAATTATTGCAAATTGAAGTACCCATTCGCGCCCAGTACATTCGCGTATTATTCGACGAAATTACCCGTTTACTGAATCATCTGTTGTGGATTGGTGCCCATGGTCTTGATGTGGGTGCCATGGCCATGTTCCTTTATGCCTTCCGTGAACGCGAAGACTTGATGGATATGTATGAAGCCGTATCCGGTGCACGATTACATGCAACCTATTATCGTACCGGCGGTGTTGCCCGCGATTTGCCTGACACCATGCCCCAGTACAAGGTTAACAGGTTCAAAAACAAAAAAGATGTTGATCGCCTGAATGAATGTCGTAGCGGTTCATTGCTGGATTTCATTGAAGATTTTACCAATCGCTTCCCACGTTATGTTGATGAATATGAAACCCTGTTAACCGATAACCGTATCTGGAA
>JBFHPZ010000413.1:0-2978 GCA_041592495.1 Gammaproteobacteria bacterium
CCACTTGAGTAGCTAAACAGTTCACCGCCAGTCACCTTCTTCACCTTGCCAACGTACGTGTGGGTATAACCATTACCCATCTCATACCAGGTATACTGATGCAGTTCATTACCTTTCGTGGCTTTGCCGCCGGAACCGGAATGATTACCCTCTCTTTTTCCGTAATCGTCTTTTGCGGCTTTGCTGCCGGAGTTTGAATCTTTATCCACCCTTTTTCGGTAATTGTGGTAGGAGAGGTTTTCTGCGAAGGTCTTTCTTTCACTGTCGGTCATATCATCCCAACGCTTGGGGGCGCCAGGAACCGTTACGTCATGATTGATGCTTCTCTGCTTGCGGAGCTCGTTATCCCAGTTATTCAACCCCGCGCTGATGCCCCCCATAATGGCATTCCAGCTATTGCGGCTACGTTCTTTTTCTTCCTGACGTCTTTTTTCTTCCGATGCCGAAGCCGTTGACTCTACAAAGCTATTATATTTTTTCCATCTAATGCGCACATCCTGTGCGTCTTGCATCACAGCAAGATACTTTTTCTGATCAGCCACTCCGTGAAACAGCTTCTCGACATCTGTATCTTCTCTTATATGTCCGGCTCTTCCAAAACTCAGGTGAGCGCACAAATCTCCGGCACGATCGGCCTTTTTGTCTCCATGAAGTTTTACCCTTAGAGTAAGGCCACTCTCACCTAACCAATATTGTTTTTCCCGGGTAGGTGTAGCGAGATGGTATCCATATGACTTCACACCAAACGCATTACGAGAAGTTTCAACGGAGGTTATTACATCATAATGAGTCTCGATATAACGTAGCGTCGCGTTATAGATAGGCTCCGTTTTTGAGTATTTGAATTTATCGTACCCTTTCTTAAACTTGGGAAGCGCATCCGAATAACAGCTAGTCGCACCTAGAGAATAAGTTCCATCGTCCTCTTTGCCATGCTTCTTCCGCCACGCCTTTGATTCAGTAATCTCTTTCTTCTGCTGTTCCACAACATTGCGAACAACAAAACTCGCCACCTCTTCCGCGTCATCATTCCACCAAACGCTATAAGTTGGCCCTGTCGAACACCCATTCAAAAGAGCCACAGCAACAACCAAACCAATTAACAAAAAAACCTTATTCATCCTTACTCCCCACTTGTTCGACTAACTTAAATAAGGGGCCTACCGCCCCTTCCATTTGCGATTTCATGCCAGCAGCTAATAACTTCAATGAACCACTACCCTTATGGAATCCGGGGTCAGGCCTTACATTTGACATTCACTGCTTCTCTATCGCCTTAACTGCCCGGCTAACCGTGGCATAACTAACACCAAAATATTTACCTACTTGCTCAAGCGTGTAATGACCGCTCAGATAGGCATGTGCCATGGCTTCATTGCGGTTTTCGTAACGCTGAATATAAATACTCAAAGGCTTTGCAGGTGATTGTTTGTGTCTTCTCGGAATATCTTTTAACGATTGATCGGGGCGTATTTTGTATTGTGTGTCATCCACAAACTCATCGTTACCCAGATAAATTTGATTCTTCAGCTGTTGCCACGGAGACGGTTCGCCTTTGCCTTCCTGAACAAAACCACGGTAACGACGTTCGGCGACCGAACGGGTTTTGGCAAATCCGGCCAATATCCAGTCAGTTGTTAAACAGGGATGACTTTTTGTATAACCTGCCGTCGCCCGATAACTACTCCAATGCCAATCCTTCGCACTGCGCACCATCTGTGCACGCACCGGGTTCAATACAATGTAACGCGCAAGTTCCAGCATATAGGATTCTTTTTGTACCAATATGGCCTTGAATCTCCCCTGAAATACATGCCCCACCCGCTGATGCTTGCGGTTGTAATATTGCGTATACGTGCCATTCAGTAATTTCATGCCTTTGGACAAAGTGGGTGCGCCGGTTTCAATCAAGAGGTGGTAATGGTTGTCCATTAAACAATAAGCATGGCAACACCAGTCGTAGCGGCTCACGCTGATTTGCAGCAACGCTAGAAATTGCTGACGGTCTTTATTATCTTTGAATATTTCTGCCTGGGCGTTACCACGCATCGTCACATGATACAAAGCTCCGGCGTATTCAATGCGAAGAGGTCTGGCCATAACAACATTCTATGTAATTCTGTTTCCAAGAAAAATAAAATAATAATGACGGAATGTCAAATGTAAGGCCTGACCCTATTGCACTCTGACACCAATGTATATGTGTACTTCGTTTCTGTTCTGAATGCGGTAGATGATGAATGAGATTTAGATTGGGCTCAATCTGGTTTGAGAAACCTGACAGTGGGTACTTTCAATCAATGAGTCTTATGTATATATTCATAACTATGCCTGGTAATATTCACCAGGTGTTGCAATCTCTAACCAATTAAGGAACTGCAATACTTGCTCTTCACCTTCTGCAGGAGCCCAGGAAGCAAAATCACTTTCTTGAGTTGGTATAAACGGGCCTTCTTTAATTTCTAAAATAATTGCGCTATCAGTTAGTGGAAATATTGTATGCCATGTATCTGGATCCAGCTCAATTGCATTTAATGCCTCTCCTTGACTGATGGAAAGCTTTTCTAATATTACCCCTGCTTCATTAAATATTACCAGGTTCACTGCGCCTCTTAATGCCAGCATTAATTCCCATTTATTGGTTTTGGCGTGATGATGAGGACGAACATAAGTTCCTTTCACAAGAGCAATACATAATCTCTGCACTGACTCATCTAGTTCTTTATGTAAATTGTAGTGACTACGTTTTCTCGGATTCTGATGTGCTTGTGAAATTAACTGCTCACAAAATTCGTTATCTATCTTTAAATTCATAATATATCTTTACTATTACCTAAAACAATTTTTATCTGATCACAGCTTCTTTATAAATTATCGTAATATCTGATATGACTCCATTTAATAAAGAATTTCAAAACCCACTTTATCAGCGAACCTGGTGATTATATTTTTTTCCGCATTGAAAATACTGCAATACC
>JBFHPZ010000414.1:0-2972 GCA_041592495.1 Gammaproteobacteria bacterium
ATTCATGTACCCAAAACAGTTGATAACGACCTGCCTATCACCGATAACTGCCCCGGTTTTGGCTCGGTTGCAAAATACATTGCGGTTTCTGCACTGGAAGCCTCTTTCGATGTACGCTCCATGGCAAAGACATCTACAAAAATTTTCGTTCTCGAAGTCATGGGACGCCATGCTGGCTGGATTGCCGCTGCCGGTGGCCTGATTGAAGACGAAGGTATTCCGGTCGTTATCCTGTTCCCGGAAGTGGAATTTGATAAAGACAAATTCATGGCCAACGTCGATGCAAAAGTAAAAGAGCATGGTTTCTGCACCATCGTTGTATCCGAAGGAACACACTGGCCCGATGGCAAATTCCTCGCTGAACAGGGAACCCGTGATTCATTCGGTCACGCCCAGCTAGGGGGCGCTGCTCCGGTGGTTGCCAATATGATCAAGGAAGCACTGGGCTATAAATTCCACTGGGCGGTTGCCGATTACCTGCAACGTGCAGCACGCCACCTGGCCTCGGAATCCGATGTAGAGCAGGCTTATGCTCTCGGTGAAAAAGCTGTTGAATTCGCGTTAGCGGGTCATAACTCGATTATGCCAACCGTCGACCGTAAGTCGAACAACCCCTATAAATGGGAAATCGGCCAGGCACCATTATCTGAAGTAGCTAACGTGGAAAAAATGATGCCGATGGAATTCATCACAGATGACGGCTTCGGCATCACCCAGGCCTGTAAAGACTACCTGTATCCACTGATTAAAGGCGAAGCCTATCCTCCTTACAAGGAGAATGGCCTGCCAGACTACGTCACACTGAAATTGCAGTCAGTCGACAAGAAGCTGGAACCATTTGAAGTATAAATATTAAAGGGTAATATTTTATCTCTTTGAAAAACTAAGCGAAGCATTTTCCGCACTAAAGTGCAGGAGCACTTTGAGCGTGCAAAAGCACGACCCGAAGGGAGCAGCACAGGACGTGCGGAATAAATGTACGCAAATATACGCAAATAGGATTTGTGCGCCGGCGGCGCATTTTAAACCTGATAAGTGTTTTATTTGCGTGCATTCGCGTGACGTGCAGGACGCACTAATTTGGCGGGCACAGGATGTGCGGGAGCCATCATTTGCGGATTACAAGCTTGTAAAAAATGACACTAGACAAAGCCAGAGAAATCATCGCCGACCATGTCGCCATCGCGGGAGGTTACAACCAGACCGCCACCAAAATCGTACTGGGTGAGTTACAGAACGATCTTGGCCAGGAGGCAGTGGATTCCATCATCCGGGAGTTCAGACTGGACGAACTATGGGGATTTGCCGTGGGAACGCGGTTTGAGCGAATGTACAAGTAGGCTTATTCGAAAATCTTTATTTATACATAAACAAATTTATTATCGACAATGAATGGTTGTTGAGCGCTCGTTGATCAATATCAATATTCCTATGTGCATTGCTGCCTATATTCAATGTGCCACTTTAAGTAATTTAGTATTTGCTAATATTGATATGGAGATTTACCGTTTAGCTGCCATTAATTAAAGCTGGTTTCGTAGAGTCAGATTTAAACCGATAGATCTTGAATCCGACTCAAAACTAAAGTGTGAATATCACACAATAAATATAAATGAGAGGGGGTCGACATGTCCGAAGGACTGATCATCGCACTAGCGTGTGCCTTTGCAGGCATCGCCTATGGCGTTATTTCAATATTTAGCATCCTGTCAAAGCCTTCGGGTAGCGATGAAATGCAACGCATTGCTAATGCTGTTCAGGAAGGCGCTATTGCCTACCTGTCACGTCAGTACACAACCATCGGTGTTGTAGGTGTTGTTTTATTCATCGTGATGGGCTTCGCTCTTGACTGGTATACAGCGATTGGTTTTGCCATCGGTGCAATACTCTCCGGTGCCGCCGGTTATATCGGCATGCACGTTTCAGTACGCTCCAACTCTCGTACAGCAGAAGCGGCCAAACAGGGCATTAACCCTGCCCTGCAAGTCGCTTTTAAAGGTGGCGCGATCACCGGCTTACTGGTTGTTGGCCTTGGTCTGTTAGGCGTGGCTGGCTATTACACTGTGTTAAACGGCATGGGCGTAGATCAAAGCAAAGCTTTACATGCGCTGGTTGGCCTGGCTTTTGGTGGATCCCTGATTTCAATCTTTGCACGATTAGGCGGTGGTATCTTCACCAAAGGTGCAGACGTTGGTGCTGATATCGTGGGTAAAGTTGAAGCCGGTATTCCCGAGGATGACCCACGCAACCCTGCGGTTATTGCTGATAACGTGGGTGACAACGTGGGTGACTGCGCTGGCATGGCCGCCGACCTGTTTGAAACCTATGCGGTAACCATTATTGCAACCATGCTACTGGGCGGCCTGCTGATGAAAGATGCAGGTGAGCTGGCGGTAACCTACCCACTAGTTCTGGGTGGTGTTTCAATCATCGGTTCCATTATTGGTACCTTCTTTGTAAAAACCTCAGAGGGCGGCAAGATCATGAACGCTCTGTACAGAGGTACTCTCGTAGCTGCAATATTTTCTGCCATCGCGTTCTATTTTGTTACTGATATCATGATGGGCGACGTCGCAGGTTACAGCACAATGACACTGTATGGCTCAGCACTCATTGGCCTGGGTCTCACCGTAGCCATGATCGTCATTACCGAGTACTACACAGCAACAGAGTACAGCCCGGTCAGGCGCATTGCAGAAGCATCCACCACAGGTGATGGCACAAACGTAATTGCAGGTCTGGGTATTTCGATGAAGTCGACTGCACTGCCTGTACTTTCAGTGTGTTTATCAATCTGGGGCGCTTACGAATTAGCTGGCCTTTACGGTATTGCAATTGCAGCAACTTCAATGCTGTCTATGACCGGTATTATCGTGGCACTCGATGCCTATGGTCCTATCACCGACAACGCCGGTGGTATTGCCGAAATGGCAGAGCTGCCAGAAGATGTTCGTACCACTACGGATGCGCTG
>JBFHPZ010000415.1:0-2972 GCA_041592495.1 Gammaproteobacteria bacterium
AATCGGGAATTTTTTCGGTGAGGTAATCAGCCGTGGCAACCCACTTGGTGAGCGCCTGTTGTTCACCGCGATTGGCCAGGACGCCAATACGTACTTCCTGTGCTGCCTGTGCTGTCAGGATGGGAAAAAGCGTGGCAAACAGGATAAATGCAAGCAAGTATTTGATTAATCGAATCATTTAGTCGAAAGAATCATAAATTTAGTAAGCGATGTTACTAATAGTCTCGTAAACATCACACACTGTTGTCAGCTTAAGAACGTGGAGCTGTCCTGGCTTCCAGACCGTGTTTGATATTCATCCATTCTTTCACTTGATCCAAAACCCTAACTGCCCGGGTAGATATCCTAAGTTCAGAACATATTGAATGTGCGGCTTGCCGCTATGTCCCTATTAATGCGAAAAAATAGTTTATTAACCGAATAATAGAACACCTGAATGAATTTATCACTCGGTGCCAGGATTAAACTTGATAAAACAGAGGACTTACCATGATTAGCTCAAATAAGTTGACGGGAATTACACTTTCAAAAATATTTTTATTGACCACTGTCTTTTTATGCATTCCTGCTATATAAATGCGCCAACTGGTATTGATTAGCATCCACGCTTAAAAACCAAAAATGGATGGTAAAACCAGCCCTGAATGACAGGACTAAGGAACCCACTAAAACTATGTATGCTTAAACTTATCGATATTGATAATTACAAAATTGATAGTCAAACGAGCTTTAATCCCCCATCTTCCGAACAAATATTCCCCAAGAAAATCCCCCAGGCTGAACGCTTCCTGATGGTAGGCGACCACAAACTTCATCCACTGACCATCGACAGCAAGTCACTTTTCGATAGTCACGTGCGCAACGCCAGTTTTCTGGTATCGGACCTGAGCTTTGTGAATAATTTCATCTGGTTGTCACGCATGAGCGGCTTTTACCAGATTATTGAAGACTGCTTTTGTCTGTTCAGCCTCAACGGTAACCGTCTTACCATGCTATTACCTCCCATTGGTGAACCAGCCAGACAACTGCGTGCATTGCCTGTTTGTTTTGAGATTATGGACAGTTACAACCCGGTTGAGTCATGGAGCATGGTTGAATATGTTAATAGTGATTTTGCCAATCTGTTTACTGATGATTGCGCCATACACAATGCTTTTTTCAATAAGGCACAATGGACGCTGGAACCCGGTCATGCTGACTATCTCTACCTGACAACCGATTTGATTGAACTGAAAGGCAACGCCTATAAAACCAAACGCAGTGAAATCAACCAGTTTATACGCGCCTACCCCAATCATCATGTTGAACCACTGCAACGTAAACACTGGCAAGGTATATCCGACCTGTTAACGACCTGGTTGACCAGCCGTATCCAGGGATTAAACGGACCCGCCATTGGTGAATTTATTACCTCGGTAGAACTTGAACGCCAGGGTATTGAACAGGCTTTACAGCATTTTGAACAATTGGAACTGAAAGGCCTGTGCCTGATTATTGATGGCAAGGTAGAAGGCTTTACCTTCGGTGAACAGGTGAATGATTCCGTGGCCAGCATTCTGGTGGAAAAAACCAACTTTGCCATATCCGGCGCTGCACAATATTTGTTCCGCGAATTTGCCAAAACCTTTGAACACTGCACTTATATTAATGTGGGTGATGACCTGGGTCTGGAGAACATGCGTCGCGTGAAGATGAGCTATCGCCCGGTGTTGTTTGGTGAGAAGTTTACCCTGCGCCGTGCCAGCCAGGATTAATATATTTGATTAATAGTTTGCCGTCATTCCGGCGCGCTTCTGGCCGGAATCTAGTCTGTTGATTATGGATTCCCGCTAGATGCGTGCAGGAAGACGAAAAGAACACAGGGATGTGTATAAATTAATTTGCAATCAATCGCCGCGTCATATGCAAACGCACTTCCGCATCTTCCGTTAAACTGTGAAACAGTTGATGCGGACCTGTCGCATTTTCAATTCGCTGTTCCAGATCACTTCTGATTTCACTGTAATAATCCAGTAAGCGTCTATCGAAACTATACAAGGCTTTGCATAAGGGATCTTTTTGCTGGCGTTTTCGAATAACATCCATCCCCTCTTCCTGCACATTACCCAGGCACATATGCACGGCCGAGAATAATGTCGCCCAGCCATTAAACCAGAACATAAGATCAATATCGAAGTACTCACCTTGTGGTGGCCCATTACTCAGTACTTCATGTAACAAATCCTTTTCCTTGACCGTTTCACTTTCATCCATCATGGAGGCACGACCATAGGCATCGATGGTGGAACTGGTAAGCATGATGGGGGCTTCGGGATAGCGACTTAAAATAAAATTCGCGTCCTTTATCAGTTGTGCCGGTTCATTGGGGTTTTGCGGATTGCGTTTTAGTCGTGCCGACGGTGCAGCCGATAACACCTGCACCTGATGACCTCTTCTGCCCAACTCATTCGCCAGTCTTGCGAATACACCTTTCTGGAATAAATCCATGGAGAAGTTCAGCGAGTGTTGCTTGTGCAATAAACACAGCTGGATCTCATTTGCATATCTGGGGACAAACTCAACAATGTTGGCAGTCTTGGCAACCGGAATACGCTCTTTCAAATTGCCTTTTTTATCCAGATACACTTCCTGATGGAATTCATCAAAACTGATTTGCAGCATGACCTTGGCTTTTGGCCAATGTACAGGACGACGCCTGATGGCTTTTGCCATAGCTTCCAGAGTTGCATTGGCAATATCACGACTATCGGCAAAATCACCATTGAGTAAAATAGCGAAGGTAGTGATATTACGCATGGATTCGATGGCATGATAAAAATGGTCAAGATGATTTGTTAAGTCACCGCCGGTAAACAGCACGCTTTGGGTCATGTCATTGACCATGGCATATAAATCATCCGGCGGCGGCGTGTCGTTCATCAAGGGTCGAAATATAAACATGCAATGACGACAGGTTTGCGGGCAACCCATGT
>JBFHPZ010000416.1:0-2955 GCA_041592495.1 Gammaproteobacteria bacterium
GAACTAAATGCCAGAATTCCTATTCTTGTCCGAACACAGGATGAGACATATTATGAGAAACTACAGAAGGCTGGTGCGACTGAAGTTGTACCTGAAACGCTGGAAGCCAGCCTGATCATGGCATCACAACTATTATCGGTACTGGGTATGCCAGTGTCGCGTATTGTTCGGCGCATTCAGAAATTACGTAACGACAACTACAATACGCTGCGTCACTACTTTCAGGAAGATGTTCACAGCGACATTGAAAAACCCGATGAATCTCGCAAGCGACTGATGAGCGTAGCCCTGCATAAGGGCGCCAGCGCCATTGGCAAAACACTAGAGGAACTCGAACTCGAGAAGTCCGGTGTAACGGTTGAAAGCAATCGCAGAAATGAGGATGTTATGCACACACCTTTACCTGGAACCCAGCTAAAGGAAGGCGATGTATTAGTACTGTTCGGCACACCGGAAGACCTTGAACATGCGGAAGCAATATTACTCAACGGCTGATCTAAATTTGAAATCTGCCTGGATCGAATTCACTTTAGTCAAAGCTTACCAAGCCTTTTAACACCATATCTGTAAAGCTGACGATACCAATCACCTGTCGATTCTCACACACTGGAGCACGCGCCAAACCAAAATGCTCAAACAGACGGGCGCAATAACGTATATCCATTTCAGGATGAACACTGATTACCGGTTTAGACATAATCTCGTAAATGTTTACACGATCTGGTGAACGGTCTTTGGCCAGAACATTTTTGGCAATATCCGATAACAACACCATGCCATATTCATCATCATCATGACGTTTTTTAACGATCAGCGACTTGGTTTCAACGTGACTCATTGTTTTTAGGGCTTCCTTAACCGTCATCTTGCCATCAACTAGATCAAAACTCTGTTTCATAACATCACGCACACGCACAACTTTTCGTTCGGTCATAGTTCTTTCTCCACTATATCAACCAGTTTTTCAACCTGATGAGCCACACCAACGGCATCTTCAACATCAATTTGAATGGCTATACCTGTTCCAACATTGGCGTCAAATTCACCTACTTCACCAATTTTTTCAAGAATTTGTCGACTCAGATGTTCTTCCACCAGAAACAACAATACATCGCGCTGGGTTTCCAGCGACAAACCAAAGAATGTTTTACTTTTCACCAGCCCTTCACCGCGAGCATTGCTGATAACAGTTGCACCCGTTGCACCCGTCTCACGTGCTGCCTCCATCACCTTGTCAGTTTTCGCATCATCAACAAAAGCAATAATCAGTTTAAAATGCATGTTCTACTTCTCCTGTGATCTAAGTTTTGACTTCTTGGCACGATACTCGGATAGCTGCGCATAGGCCATGACTGTAATCATGGGGAATAAACTAGCAAATGCTATTAATCCAAATCCATCCAGCAAGGCACTGCGACCTGGTACAGTTTCAGCCAGCCCCAGACCCAGGGCCGCCACCAATGGCACCGTTACAGTGGAAGTTGTTACACCTCCCGAGTCATAGGCCAAAGGCACTATCATTTTGGGTGCATAAAAAGTCTGAATTACAACCACGACATAACCGGTAATGATGTAATAGTGTAACGGCGTTCCGGTTACGATACGAAAACTGCCAAGCGATATACCCACAGCCACCCCAAGCGCAACCGCTATGCGCAATCCCCATACGCCAATGGCTCCACCTGAAACCTCATGGGCCTTAATCGCTACTGCAATTAATGACGGCTCAGCAATCGTGGTGCTGAATCCAATGGCAAACGCAAACACATAAACCCAGTAATAATCAGCCCAGTGAATATGTTCCAGGGTATTTCTGACACCCTCATAAATAAAAGCGGGATTGGTAAGCTGGTTGGCCATTAAACGCCCTAAAGGGAACAGGGCTTTCTCCAGGCCGAGCAAAAATAAGGACAAACCCAGTAACACATAAAAGAAGCCGATGAGCACTTTCCGGAAATTAGGCATGGGTTTTCGAATAACAAACAGTTGAAAACCAAAGATGATCGCTGCAATCGGAATCACGTCACTGACAGTGGACAGTATGACCTGAAAGATTTCGGACAATAACTGCATCAGATTATCATTCCGTAAGCCATAACAAAGATCATCGGTGTCAATGAAGCAAAGGCAATCAGGCCAAAACCATCAATCATCGGGTTCCTTCCCTTGATGGATGAAGCCAGTCCAACTCCCAGGGCAGTGACTAAGGGCACGGTAATAGTCGATGTGGTGACACCACCGGAATCATAGGCAATACCAATAATTTCCTTCGGTGCAAACACAGTCATGACCACCACCAAAAGATAGCCTACGATAATCATCAGGTGAATTGGCCATCCCTTTAGAATTCGAAACACACCAACAACTATGGCCAGACCAACAGAAAACGCCACGGTCATACGTAATCCATAGGCATAAGAATTTTTAGCTGCCAGAGTGTTTTCGATCATATTGCCGGATGCTGCCACTTCAGCCGCTTCTGCAGCAACAGCAATCAGAGCCGGTTCCGCAACGGTGGTTCCAAAACCCAGTGAGAACGCAAAAATCAGTAACCAGAGCACGCTGCCTTTACGAGCAAAGGCGTATGCCATACTCTCGCCCACAGGAAACAAACCCATTTCCAGACCATATATAAAAAAGGTTAAGCCCAATACAACAAACAGGGTGCCCATGAAAAGATCCAATAGATTGGGTATGGGCTGCTGGACAACAAAAATCTGGAAAAAACCGATAACAAGAATAATAGGCAGCAAATCACGTAGACTGCCAATCATGGATTTGAGCAAGGCAAACAAGGATCCCCGCAAACGTTTTCTCCTGTATAAGTTTCATCTAGTCTAATATATACAGACACATGATCAACTTAAAAATCAGGACAATAGCCAAGTCAGATCAAATTCAGGATTATTTGTGAATTAAATTGAGAGAAGCGGGTTTAAATAGGGAAGAATATAC
>JBFHPZ010000417.1:0-2917 GCA_041592495.1 Gammaproteobacteria bacterium
AGGGGTGCGGCGTTCAGCACTTGGAATAGGCGTCTCATCATAAGCGATACCGCCTCTTAACTTAATCTTTTCATCCAGTTGATAATTAACACCGACCGAATAACGAAGACTGTTATCCCAGTCTTCCGTGGTAACTGAATCTGGTTGAGCAGGGTTATCATAAACAATTCGCAGTTCTTCAAAACTGCTCCATCCCGTCCAGGTGATATCCGCCAGCACAGCAAGTTTATCGTCATAATCATGATAAAGACTAACGGACAAAGTATCCGGCAAGGTAATAGAAGAAGATAAACCGGTATCAACAAATGCACCACTGGCAGTTGCAAACGACGCTTCACCTGGCACTGTGAAATCTGCATCACCATCTACATCCTGTTTGACCTGTGAGCGGTAGGCGACACCTAACCTGGTATCTTTGCTGAATTCATATATCGCACCTACGTTCCAGCCAAAGGACCAGCTATCACCTGTTAGTTTGGCAAAGCCATCATTTTGTTGTGGCGCCACCCCCAGTGTTGTACAGGTTCCAGGACCCAGTGCTGCATAACAAATAGCACCAAAATCGACCGCACTGCTCAGGATAACATCGACGTACTGTGCACTAACGCCAGCACCAACTGACCAGTTATCATCCACACGATAGGAAATGCTGGGATTGAAATTTACTGTTTTAACATCTGACTCCACTGCATGGTATCGCCCAATCCAGGTGTCATCATATTTAGTTGCCAAACCAAACGGCGCATTAATACCAAAACCAAATTTCATCTTGTCGTTAATATCCTGCACATAATAAAAATTCGGTACGTACGCATTACGGCCGCCGTCATCTTCATTCCCGGTTAGCGACCCTGAACCCAGTGCGGCAGCAGCTGTTGAACCCTGGTCAGAAAAATCTGCCGTTGGGTGAATAAAATGTAGAACACCCACCATTTGCCTGCCTTCAAGCAGACTCATACCAGCAGGATTAAATTGCACAGTCGAAGCATCTTCAGCAACTGCAGATGCACCGGCAAATGCATTGCCCATACCACTGCCACTAAATTCAATCAAGGCAAAACCAGATGCAAGAGTTGTTTGTGAAATAGATAAGGATAAGAAACCCAATGAAACGGCCAGAGTATTTTTCTTAAACATTTTGTTCATATTTTTATTCCTGTTGTTTCTTGTATTGCAAGCATTTAAAAGTTTCCAGGCTGATCAGACACCTTTCATGGCAAGGCTCTCGGTTTGCCATGATCGTCTATTGCTACGTATACCAGAGTTGCCTCTGTTACTTTAATTGTTTCGGTATTGCCTCTGTATATACGTTGCGCAAACACTTCGACTTTAACTTTAATGGAGGTGCGACCTTCACCAATTACATCAGCGTAACAGCTGATTAAATCACCAACGTAAACCGGTTTCTTGAACTCGAAGGAATCCACTGCACGAGTAACAATGGGGCCTTTGGCACGCAACAGCGCGGGTATGCTGCCGGCTATATCCACTTGCGACATAATCCAGCCGCCGAATATGCTGCCACCCTGATTGGTATCCATGGGTGTCGCCAGAACACGAATTGCCGGTATCTTGCCTTCAGGCAATCCTGTTTCACTCATATATCATGACCCTGATACATGCGTGCAATATCACTTGAGAATTTTTCCATCACCTTCGGGCGCTTTACTTTTAACGTCGGCGTAAGCAAGCCATCATCTACCGTCCACGGTTCCATTAATGCCGTTACCTTGCGAATTTGTGCATAGCCTGGAAAATCTTTCAGGCGTGTTGTGATTCTTTCAAGAATCATTTTCTCAACACCGGGACGCCTGAGTGCGTCGGGTGTTTCAGGATGAATACTCAGGGATATCGCAAAGTCTGCCCAGGCTTCCGGGTTAATGACAACGAGTGCGGATAAAAATGGTTTCGCCTCACCCACGATCATCACCTGATCAAACAATGCATCAAGCACAATGGCCAGCTCCATATCATTGGGCGGTACTTTTTCGCCATTGGCCAGTACAATGATATCCTTCAGGCGACCGGTGATATAAATATGCCCATCTTCCTTGATGCATGCTTTGTCGCCTGTACGTAACCATCCGTCATCAGTAAAGCTATCTTTGGTTGCCTGTTCATTTTTCCAGTAACCCAACATGGATGATTCACTTTTACTTTGCAGCTCGTCATTTTTGCCAATGCGCACTTCGACACCGGGCAATGCTGTTCCTATACTGGATGGAATATTATCTTCAACTCGATTAACTGAAATGACCGGACTGGATTCGGTTAAACCATAACCCTGCACCAGGGGCAAACCCAGGCCAATAAATAATTTCGCCACATCTTCAGACAAAGCGGCACCGCCACAAATTGCCAGCTTTAAACGCCCACCCAGTTTTTCCAGAACCTTTCCCGCCACCAATTTATTCAGCACTGGCCATAAGACAATTGACGGCTGCCATATAGCGTGTCCTTGCTGGTATTCAAATTTACTCCAGCCAACTTTCACTGCAGATTTAAACAAGGTTTTGGCAATGGCGGATTTAGTTTTCAAACCATCCTGAATTTTGCCGTAAACACGTTCATAAATTCGCGGCACGGAAATCAACACCGTAGGACGTATACTGATTAAATCTTCGCCAAGCTGAGGAATGGAACGGGCATAAGCGACTAAAGCACCCATCGCCATAGGCAAGTAATAACCTGCTGTTCTTTCCAGCATATGGGACAAGGGTAAAAATGATAAAAATACTTCGTCGTCTTCCCACTCGTGACAAAGCTGTGCGGCATAAACATTGGATAATATATTTTTATGCGACAACATGACGCCTTTGGAACGACCGGTTGTGCCAGAGGTATAAACAATGCTCGCCAATTCATCCGGCGCCGATTCTTTTTGTTGTAAATCACCGTGTAATCCAAATAACCAGTC
>JBFHPZ010000418.1:0-2909 GCA_041592495.1 Gammaproteobacteria bacterium
GACTCAATCTTACTTGGATAATTAAAAAATGCCGAGTTGATTAATTTTAGAATTTTGTAACTGATTGAAACATCGAAGCCAATAGCTTCTTCCAGCTCATCGATTTCCGAATCCTGATTTTGCAAGACAGATATCAGATTCATTACTGCAAGTTTGTTGGTGGGTAAACTCTTGCCCTGTATCACCCGCGGTTTGCTCAGGAAATAGCCCTGGAAATATTCAAAACCCAGTTTATGGCACAGCTCAAATTCATCCATGGTTTCAACTTTCTCTGCCAGCAATTTTGCATTGAATTTTTTTAATGCAGTGGCATGGCGAATCAACTGCTCACGACTCAGCTGCATAATATCGATCTTGATAATATCTGCCATGGCCACCAGCGGCTTGTGCGCGGGGTTATAAATATAATCATCCAGTGCAATGGTAAATCCCTCGCTTTTCAAGCGAGCCACTGCGCCAAGCAACTTGGCATTGATTGGTACATCTTCCAGTACTTCAATCACCACCTGTTGTGGCGGGATCGGCAAGGCGCCTTCATTAAACAGAAACGTTTCAGTGAGATTAATAAAGGCCAGCTTATCTCCAACCAGCTTATCAAGACCAAATTCCAGGAAGCTGTTGATTATGGTAGTTGATGTCGCACCATCAGCAGACATTTTACCAAATGCCGCATTATTGGCGCTGCCGGAACGAAAGAGTAGCTCGTAGGCATATACCCGGAGTTTGCGATCAAAAATTGGTTGTCGTCCGACAAAAATGTCAGGCACGTGAATTACCTCGGAAATTAAAAACAGTTACGCAACCAACGAATGAACAATCCAGTATGTAAATATAAAAAGTATAGTGCTAATTCAGGGCTCATTAATGATCGAGCATGTCGAATGGAATTCAATCCGGGGAATTTCACCCGTCGCTCTGGATTCTAGTATTTTATCAGAATTAACCAGCACACTGTTCCATTCCGCATCACTGAACTTGTTCACATCCACCGGCAAGGTTCCGCAGGGTGAAACATCATCACTGGCATTCACCACTTTGGCCCAGGTTGCAGCTTCTACCGGACAGTTTGCCTTGAGGTAAACATTGGCAAGATGTTTTGCAGCTGGTCCGTTGCCACGCAATGCAGCGTAAGACAGATAGTATGCAGCCTTATTGACATTTTGCAGGCCAAATTCATCGGTCTCGTATATACGGCCTGCCACTAAATTAAATTTAATCGATTCCGATGGCAGTTTAGACAAAATGCGTTCTGCTGTATCTGCAAAAAGAATAAATGAACCATCTGCATAGTGCTCGACTACTTTTAGCAAATAACCATCATCCAGCAGTGCAGCCTGATTCAATGCCCGGTTATATTGCACATTATTCATGGCTTCATGGCACTGGATATAGGCTTCAAGTATGCCTAAATCCAGCACGCCTGATTCCATCATCGCTGCATAGCTACGTTCAATCCGATTCGCAGGTGAAAAATACAGCAAAAGGGCTGCGACACCCGTAATTACCACTAATAGGTAAATGATTTTATTACGCATTCTGAAAAGCCCATCCAGCGAATAGATAGATTTATGCAACCCACTGTGTTTTCTATATTTAAATTATAAGCCTACAACATCTGGGCCGGTGAATGAAAATTTTTTTTATTTCCCTGTCAACCCAATAATAGCCTCAGCTGCGTTAGATACATTGAAACTAAAATAACCGGGAAGGACATATCATGAAAATCACTGCATTGGCACTATTATCCTCGTTGACAGCCTCATTGGTATCACTCGTCTTTGCCGAAGACACCACCACTCCGTCGGATAGGCTCGATCTTCGCGGTGACAGAATCAATGCCCGACTGGACCAACGAGTGAAGCAACAGTGAAAATCGCGCTCAATACCTGCGAGATCAGGCTAAGGATCAGGCAGCAGCTCGTGTAGAACGTCGTGATCAACGCCGCGAACGCCTACAACAGAAAAATTCCAATATAGCTCCACGCTATCTGGATTGATGACCGACAATCATCATTTGATTTTTGTGAATGATGTTGTCGGAACGCGCTTCACACGTGTTGCTCTGAGTTATTATGGGTAAGCCTGTTTTCAAAATTAGTGAAATACCCTCTATAATTGTCCACACCATTTACCTATCACAAGAACAAATTGATGCTAACTATGTTATCCAATCACAAAATTCCCGGCTTTTTATTGGCTCTATTACTAAGCGCCTGCACCAGCATACCCCATACAGACAACACCAATATCGTTGCAATCTATCCCGATGACGATCCCGCACAAGACCCTGAGATGGTCAACTTTAAGCAGGATGCTGTAGATATGTATATTCCACTGGGATGGCGACAGGAAGACATCAATAACAACGGTGAACTTAAACTACGTTTTGCCAAACATGATGGCTCACGCCTGCTGGTTTTTTGTTTTAACTCCGAAACAACGGAAACCGACATACAAAAGGTTCTTCAGCAATCCATATTCTCTGCCATGCCGGATGCCAGCAAAACGACAGGTGTGAATGAACTGGATGCTCCAGGTATCAATCCAAAATTCGAGCTCTATACAGGCACAATAAAAACAGAAGGTGTCGAAATTACTATGGACGCCAATATTGCCTGGCGACTGGAAGATCGTGTTGACGGTTGCCGATATGGTGTGTTCTATGCCGCTGCCAGCAAAGCAGATAAACGCAACCAGTATGAATTTCTGGCCATTGCTCGCTCATTGAAGTGACAGACGATTTATTTGAGATACATCCGTATCTGTTTAAAGTTTGCTTAAAAAAGAGGGAGTGTTAACCAACCTCCCTCTGCACAAGTTTCACACTACTGCACGCTATGACAATAAGACTAAACTTCGGAGTGAAACCTTAACCTGTGTGATTCCTGGCTCATTGTGAACTCGGCAGC
>JBFHPZ010000419.1:0-2909 GCA_041592495.1 Gammaproteobacteria bacterium
TGGCGTGGGCCGCATGCCACAATGATGCATCCATATCTCGGGCTTTTTCCCGCAGCAGTTCAATGGTTTTATTACCAATGCCACGGGTGGGTTGATTCACTACGCGCTCGAAGGAGGGATCATCATGACGATTATTCACCAGCCGCAAATACGCCAGGGCATCCTTGATTTCTGCACGTTCGAAGAAGCGCAACCCGCCATATACCCGATAGGGCATGCCTTCTGCGATTAAATATTCTTCGAACAAACGTGATTGCGCATTGGAACGATAGAGAATAGCCACATCGGATCGGGCATGGCCCTGCGATACATAGTCAGCAATTCGCTCGATAACGTACCGTGCTTCGTCCTGTTCATTGAATGCACAATAGAGTTGTATCAGCGTACCGGTATCGCCATTGGTCCAGAGATTTTTGCCCAGGCGATCATCGTTGTTTGCAATCAGGGCATTCGCCGCGGATAAAATCGTTGCCGTGGAACGATAGTTTTGTTCCAGGCGAATAATGTGGGTGCCGGGAAAATCTTTTTTAAAGGTGTGAATGTTTTCTACCTTGGCTCCACGCCATCCATAGATAGCCTGATCATCATCACCGACAATAAAAATATCTGCGCCTGCATGTTGCTTATCACCCGCCAGTAAACGTATCCAGGCATACTGAATGGCGTTGGTATCCTGAAATTCATCCACCAGCACATGACGAAAGCGTTTGCGATAGTGATTGCGTAAATCATCGTTATCACGCAACAGCTCCAGGGAGCGCAATAACAGCTCGGCAAAATCCACCACACCGGCACGTTTGCAGGCGGCTTCATAGGCAGAATAGATGCGTACCAGTTGTTGCTGTATCGGATCACCGCCACTATCCACATGCTGTGGACGCAAACCATCATCCTTGCGGGCATTAATAAAGCCGGTAATCAGCTTGGGTGGCCAGCGCGCCTCATCCAGTTCCAGGGCACGTAATACGCGTTTGACCATACGCTGTTGGTCATCCGCATCCAGTATCTGGAACGCCTGGGGTAAATCCGCCTCTTTCCAGTGAGCACGCAACAGGCGATGGGCCAGGCCATGAAAGGTACCCACCCACATGCCGTTGAGGGACATACCCTGCAATTCCTCGACACGGGCGCGCATTTCATTCGCCGCCTTATTGGTAAAAGTCACCGCCATCAGGCTGAAGGGTGATATGCCTTCCACCTGGATCAGCCAGGACATGCGATGCACCAGTACACGGGTTTTGCCACTACCGGCGCCAGCCAGCACCAGCATGGGCCCGGGCGGTGCTGTGACCGCTTCGCGCTGGGCTTCGTTGAGATTATTGAGTATGCGAGAAACATCCATGGGGCATGATTGTAACAAATCGCCCTGATTTGGCGAGGGATCACTGCACTGTGTCGCATTTGGAGCAGCTTGGATACATGCTATAGTTTGCACAATTCAATTCCTGACCACACTCATGCGCACATTTGGCCTGATTTTTAAGCTTGTAATTGGTTTCCTCATTCTGCTCATTATTGCTGCGGCCGTGATGATTATTATGGCCATGCAGGATTTTCCCCTGGTCAGCAAAAACCAGACACTGACGACCAATGAAATCAGCCAGGTCAGAAAAATCATTCAACGCAATGACCCTACCCGACTCGGTAGCAAGCAAAACAGACAGCTTCAGATTAATGAAGAAGATCTAAATTTGTTAATACGCTATTTCTCTGATAAATCCGATGATCGGATTCGGGCAAAAATTCTTATACTGCCCTCCATTTTATATGCGCAAACTACATTTGCCTTAAGGGATAGCCCCGTCGGTGACTTTCTCAACATCGCTACAGAATTTGAACAAGACGGGCAGCAACTCACCATTAAATCCATGAGTATTGGCACACTGAATTTGCCACCCTTTATTGCCAATACCGTATTAGATTATGGTCATCGACATTTGCAAAATCATTACATGGAATACAACACCATCATCCAATCAATAGAGGATTTGCAATTACAGGAACATGGCTTGACCATTAAATACAACTGGCACCCTGAACTGGCGCACCAAATCAAGGATCAACTCACCAGTCGCCTGATGTCCGAACAACAAAAAGACATGTTTTTGGCCTATCACGAACAACTGGCTATAGTGATTACCAACATAGCCGATTCAAGACCTTCACTCACACACTTGCTCAATGAAATGTTTGAATTTGCACAACAACGCAGCCTGTATTCTGATCCAGTACTGGAAAACCGTACATTGTTCATCACCCTTGGCGCTTACATGCTCAATAAAAACATTCCTGAGTTACTTGGTTTCGCTTCGGTTAAGAATATACGACGTAAGAATTTCTATGTGCTCAATCGCAATGATCTGAGTAAACACCTTGTCATTTCATCTGCATTAACCGCCATGGCGGATTCTACTTTTGCCCATGCCATAGGGCTCGACAAAGAACTCAGTGATTCCAACGGCGGCAGTGGCTTTAGCTTTGCCGATCTCACCGCTGACCGCGCCGGTGTCACTTTAGCCACAACTGCATTGTCTTCAGAGACCAATGCACGCGTCATGCAAAAACGCCTGGCGACAGCTACCAGTGAACATGACTACATGCCCGATATTGATAATATGCCAGAGGGTTTACAGGAACTGGATTTCACTTTGATTTATCGACATACAGAAAGCCCGGAGTATAAACTGGTCATAGGCGAAATTGACCAGCGTATTGCCAATTGCAATATTTATCATTAATTCCTGCACAGGATTAGACAATGAACAAAACAGCCTTTCTTATACCGCTCTTGTTTTTAACCGCATGTAGTGAGGAACAACAAAACCGTTTATCTCGCCTGGGAGTCACCTGGCTCGAAGGCAATTACCGTGTCACCTATGCCGATGGCAGTCATGTAAAAAGCTGGATAA
>JBFHPZ010000420.1:0-2906 GCA_041592495.1 Gammaproteobacteria bacterium
CCAAAAATTTGAAATGGATATGTAGAAAATCCGGACACTTTGTGATTTGCACCATTCATAATAAATTTAACATCCTTGGCTATGGCGCAGAATCTTCCAATGATCAACTTGTCACCAATAAAGGGGAAATGGTAGAGCACATTGTTTTCAAAGCGATTCACACCTTCAGGGTCATCATAATAGGTGTAATCTCCCACGATAATGTTTTCCCGTTTGATGAAGTTTTTAAGATAACCAACCTGAGGAAAACCCTTCATGGGTTCTTTGTCATCGGGACTTGGGCCAAACAAAAGCTTGCTCCTTATGGTGATACCAGCTTGGTAAGCTGACGAGGGCATTAAAATGATTAAAAAATATCAGAGCTTATTCATCATACTTAAGTGAGCCACGAAAAAACAGTAAGGCTCCCGGCAAAACTATAAGACCAATTACAAATGCCGTGGTGGTTATGTCTGCAAGCGTATGATAGCCCTGGTAGAGCATGAGCAGAATATATAAGACAAGGGATGAAATCCAGAAAAGTACATATTGTTTCAATGTAATGATGAGGAAGGTAATCAGGACCAGGGCTACAGCAGTATGAGTGCTGTAATCAAGATCCATCAGTGGCCACAACCTGAAATAATCATCAATAAACATAAGCCCGTAGGCAATCAATAAACCAGTCAATAGCGCACCAGCCTGGATGCCCAAGAGCTGCCAGCGGCCGGTAATGCCTGTTATTGTTGTTACCGTCAGGGAGATGGCGCCTAGCAAAGGGAGATAGATATCAGCAATTGAATCCAGTGTTTCGTAATCCAGCACAAAAAATCCTTTTAGTTAAAGTCATTAGTTAAGGGCGATTATTGCCCAGGGGAATTTTCCAGAAATATGCATGAGCCTTATATCAAGCTTAATTGCATATGACCATGTACGAAATGGCAATTTCCGGGATTATTTTGTCATTCTATGGGTAAGTTCACGTTGTGAATTACGAGATTGGTCCGCATGCATTGACATCACTGGCAAATGATATCCGGTAATTTCAAGTAATATTTACTGCCCAGGTATGTAGATGAAGATGAACTGATTTAATATATTAGAAAGAACTGGCTGCAGACCAGTGGACTGTAAATTCGGTTAGACAGGCTATATTATTTATAAATAACAATTAAATGAGAAAAACTATGGATGCACCCGTCGCTATACCGCCCAATACCCTGATGAGATTGTTGCACCAACTGGATGCGGGGGTGATGAATCATGTCTCCTGGCTCAAAGACCTGCATCGCTGCATGATCTGCAATCAGCCTCCCCATGAGGATGATCTAAAAAAAGACGCCCATTGTCGCTGCAAGTTTGGACAATGGTATTACAGTGAGCATATTCCTGAATTAGCTAATCATAAAAGGTTTCTTGAAATTGGTCATGCTCACAGGTTAATGCATGACCAGGCCAGGCTATTGTTGTTAACCTATGCTAATGGAGAGGATGTTCAACAGGATTGTTACAATAAATTTATGGATATAGCAATTGAGTTCAAACTTTCTGTTAGTCATTTGCAATCAGATATTATTCAGCATATTTGTTCCGTTGATCATCTCACCGGAGCATTGAACCGTCATGCCATGTTGCAAACCTTACAGGAAGAGCATGAACGCATGGTTCGTAGAAAGGGAAATAGCTGCATTTGCATGATGGATATAGACTTATTCAAAAACATAAATGACCAATACGGTCACCAGGCTGGCGATACTGTCCTGCAGAAATCTATTCAGTATGTTGTTGAAGCGCTTCGAAAATACGACAAGGTATTCCGTTATGGCGGAGAAGAATTCCTGATAAGTCTTCCGGGTATTAGTTTAACCGAAGCGGTACAAACGGTAGAGCGACTACGCGATGGTTTAAGTCGATTGCCTATATCAGTCATAAACCATGGTGAAATATTTATAACGGCATCATTTGGTGTAACCAATATGGAAGCAAACGACACACTGGAAGATATGATACAGAAAGCAGACCATGCCCTGTTATGTGCCAAGATGAAGGGCAGAAATCAGGTGTGTGAATGGCGATTTTAGTCCGTCGATAAACATCACAAACTTGACTGTATGAAGAACATTACTTTTCATTCAGCCCGGAGTAATAATTATAAAACTGCTTTGCTGTCCTGCCACTGCGTGAGGCACGGGATGCCGCAAACATCCTGGCTGCATCATGCAATTTTTCACGGTCACCTTTAAAGTCTGGAAAATAGCTGTCGACAATTTCCAGAAAACCATCCTGATTAGGCTGATAAAAAGACAACCATAAGCCAAACCGATCCGAGAGGGAAATCTTTTCCTCAATGGCATCAGAATAATGTAATTCGCCATCGATTACCTTTGAGTCAAGATTGTCTTTCATGTATTCCGGTAACAAATGCCGGCGATTAGATGTTGCGTAAAGAATCACGTTATCCGGTGGCAGTTCAATGGAGCCATCCAGCACGGTTTTTAGCGCAATGTAGGAATAGTCATTGACCTCGAAAGAAAAATCATCACAATAAATAATAAACTTCTGGGGTAACTCCCGAATCTCGTCAACGATTTCCGGCAGGTTATGTAAATCGGTTTTATGAACCTCGATCAGCCGTAAACCTTTTGGCTTGAATTCATTAAGAATCGCCTTCACCAATGACGATTTGCCGGTACCACGTGCCCCCCCAGAGCAAGGCGTTATTCGCCGGTTGACTGGCAAGAAATCGTTCAGTGTTATTAATTAACTCCTGTTTCTGCCGTTCGATACCAACCAGAGTTGTGAGGTTGATGGGATCAATGGAGTTTACAGCCCGGAGTTGAGCTTTTTGTTGGCGCCAGACAGCAGCAAAAGTGTTTGTCCAGTCAATTGTCATGCTTCATACCCTAAATGAGACTATATCGGGAATA
>JBFHPZ010000421.1:0-2890 GCA_041592495.1 Gammaproteobacteria bacterium
GGGTTTCCTTACTCGTTTTAATTTGTCATGAATGCTTTCAGACATTTTGATTACCTCATGTTAAAGATACGTTAGATAATTATAGCCGACTCAATTTCTAATAAGACTCTTATTCATCTTCGTTTTTGACACCTGTGAGTGAACTATAGTAATCACGGGATGATGAATCAGGAATTAATTCCATTATCAGCTCATTAAGTGACATCTCACCCCATTTCACTGCTTTTGCAAGAATATACGATATGGGGGAATGTGGTTCTGTCTTACGGAAAAATTCAGAAATTTCCCTGAGTTGCTTGAATGCATCTGTACGTGACTGTACAGGTCCTTTAACTGTTGCTGGAGCACTTGAGGTACCACCCGCTTGGTCATCTGCAGTAGCACCATTTTCACCTTCCTCAGCATTTTCTGTTTCAGACGGCAATTTGTGCTTACCAAGATGTTTTACTGCACCAAGACTATTTTCAAGTGTGGATATAATATTACTGGTAGGCGGTGCATCATGTGTACCACAACGCTCATCCAGCATACGACTGGTTTTACGGTATTCATCAATCGCATGTTGAATATCATCACGTAAATCCAGATAAAAAATATCTGCGGATTCGGCAACGGCTCGTTCAATATCTTCGAGGCTGAATCCCAACTTGTCGATTTTTGCCGCACGTTGTTCCTCATCCATGATTTTTTGCACATCGAGTGCTTGTTGATATTGCCAGAAATTAAAGGGGCCTACAGATGCTCCTTCTGTAATATTTACATTTCGAATGGGGGCTATAAGAACGCCTTCAGCGCCTTCACCATTAAGTCCGGTTAGGGGGGCAACACGTGTTTCAATGCCATCTTCATCCGGCATTGGGAATAAATTATCCCAGTATTGTTCAATGAGCTGACGAATTAATGAAAAGCCGTCGCGCAACCCCTGAAAGCCGTAACGGCGAATCAAGGCTTCGCTATACCAGCAGGCAACTTCCAGATCTTTAGCATGGTTTTTCAAAATATCCGGCGCAAGTTCAATAATTTTGCGCCAGTTTTCGTCTGCTTCCGGACTGCCGCCATCGAACATACTGTTACGTTCAGCAGCGCGTGCAGCATTACGTGCATCTTTGATGGTGTAATAAGGTGAAGTCGGGGAGGAGTCCTCCCGAATATCAGTACCTGCCGGACTATCTTCTGACACCGGCTCTAGCAAACCACTGATATCCACAATCTCGGGTGATGCCATTTTATTATGTCTTCCTTATGCGGCTTGGATATGCAACTTGAGTCCCGCAATTCTACAGGTAATTACAATTAATCCTAAGTAATTTAGGCATTTATAAGATATCAAGCGGATGATGTAAAGTTATGATCGCATTTATCTACATTAAAATGTATGAATCAATCGTTATTTTATTTAGAAGAATCATCATATTACTTGGATCACAGCAATTCTATAGGTAATATTCTTCATATCAAGAGTTGGCTTATATATCTAATGAGCTATATACTAGCACACCATATGATATGTTAAGTTATTGAAATAATAACAAATTTCAAATATGTTACAGCCCATTTCAGGATGATGAATAAATGCCTTTGCTGATAACAATTATCAAGCACCCGGAAAATGTCAGTGATACCAATTCAACCAGAACATTTAATGCACAGGGTGGGTTTATAGGTCGTGGCAATAATAATGACTGGGTATTAAAAGATCCCGAACGCTTTCTTTCCTCAAAACATTGTCAAATCAGTTCACAAAATAATCAGTATTTTATTACTGATTTAAGTACTAATGGCACCTTTCTCAATGGCGCCATCGAGCCCTTGGGAAAAGGGAACAAAGCGCCACTCAAACAGGGTGATATCTTTGCGCTGGGTGACTACGAATTTCGAATAGATCAATGCACACCTGATCAAAATGGTGCAAGTCCTAACAGCCCATTCGATCCAATCAGCCCTGATCCAGGACCTTTCGGCACAAGTCCATTTGCCGAACCCGCTGCAGATGATGATATATTCGGTACGCCACCAGAAAACTCACCCTTTGATCCCTTTAGTCATGGTCATGTTTCAACATCAGAACCATTATTTACCGCAGAACCGGAAGAAACAGATCCGCTAGCTGCACTGGACAAAGCCAGCCAGAATTTATCATCAACACCAAATCAAAATACAGATCCTTTTGCTATCGGTGGCAGCCACTCTGACCAGGCATCCGCCTTAAACCAGGCAGTTTCATGGCCAAGCAGCTTTCCCGAGAGCAATGGCGGTGCAATTCCCGAAGACTGGGATGACGACCTTGAAATAAAACCGTCAGCGCCATTAACAGACAGACCCGCACAACCTGTTGCACCACAGCCACAACCGGGAAAAATTCCTGTTGATGATGGTTTACTGCAGGAAGCCTATCGTCGAATTAATGAACTGGAACAAACTAACCAGAAACTGACGATTGAGCTGGGCGTGCTAAAACAGCAAAAAACCAGTCCGGTCTCAAAATCCGCTGCCGTTTCAAAAGAAGACTCTATACTCATTAATGCCCTGGGCCTTGGCGATAAAAACTTATCCGATGAAAAAATAAAAGAAATCAGCCAGACCATCGGCGAATTAATGCGTGACATGATTGCCGGCATGATGCGGATTCTGAGCTCAAGAAGCAGTATTAAAAATGAGTTTCGCATGAGTGTAACGACCATACAGCCCGTCGAAAACAATCCGCTCAAATTCTCGGTCAATGTTGACGATGCGCTGGAAAATATGTTCCTCAAAAAAGGGAACGCTTACAAGCCTCCAAAAGAATCCGTAGAAGAAGGTTTCATTGGTATTGCAGAACACCAGATGGCAGTATTATCCGGCATGCGAGCTGCATTCAAGGGCATTATTGAACGTTTTGATCCTGCATTAC
>JBFHPZ010000422.1:0-2884 GCA_041592495.1 Gammaproteobacteria bacterium
ACGTGGATACACATAGTCAGTACCCGCCAGTACCCAGCGTTTAACGCCGATATCATTCATCAAGTAATCTACAGCAGGAATCGCCTGCTGGTTTGGTGCAGCACCGGTGTAAAATACATTTTTAGATGACTCTTCACCTTCATACTGAACGGGGTAGAACAATAAACCATTCAGTTCTTCAAATACGGGCAAAACGGATTTGCGTGATACAGATGTCCAGCATCCAAACACAACATCCACTTTTTCTTTTTCTAATAATTCACGGGCTTTTTCTGCAAACAATGGCCAATTAGATGCCGGATCAACCACAACGGCTTCCAGCTTTTTGCCTAGCACACCACCTTTTTTATTCTGCTCTTCAACCATCATCAACACGGTATCTTTCAGAGTGGTTTCACTGATGGCCATTGTTCCTGACAATGAATGCAATACACCGACTTTGATCGTTTCTGCTGCTATGGCAGCTTGAGTAATAGCCAGGCCTGCTGTAATCGCAATAACCTTTGCTGTTTGCTTAAAGAGTTTCATTTCTTATCCTCTGGAGACATTATTTTGATTTGAACAATTATTTATTCATTAATTACAAATCTGCCGACGTTTCCCTGCTGCAAAAAAAAACCATCATCCCTGATGGTTTGATTTTTACATTCGACGTTTATTTCATGTCGATTGGCAGTGAATAGGCAACATGGAACAGCAAGTCTTCGTCATAAATACTGGTTGCTGCGTCGTCCTGCATGCCTTTTGATACAGTAAATGTGAAGTTATCTGTAACTGAGTAGGCAACTGTCAGATGGCTTGATTCATCGGCGCCAGTAGCGTCAATCATCCAGGTACCGTACAGGATATTAAAATCACCATATGTGTAATCAAGTGTGACATATTCATAATCAGGATTAGGTACGCCACCGATTGATCCAGCATCGTTACCAAAATAAACGGTCAAACCAAAATTAGCATAACCCAGACCCAGAACGAATTCGGACAGATCGCTATCAGAGAAACTATCATCAGGTCCGTTTAGATCATTGTCAGACGGATAGAGGTATTCCCAAAAGGACACATCGTAGCTCAGACCGCCGATTTCACCGGCATAACCAACATACAGGTCAGTTTCAGTACCAGTCTCTTCACTAGATGCCCAAACACCTGCATAGGCGCCACTTTCATGGCTGTAATCCAGGCTACCAGAAACCTGTGGAGCACCAGCACTGATGTCCAGACCGCGCCACAAGTAGAAGTTGGCTACAGATGCGCTTGCAGACATTTCTGCATTAGCAGTACCAGGAATTGCAGCCAGGCCACCAATAGCCAGAGTTGTTGCCAATGCGATTGGTGAAAGTTTATTGAATTTCATATGGAGTTCTCCTCGTGTTTTAAAACTTTTTAACTCTCTGCAGTCGAGATTGGCTGCAAACAGATCAGGTAAAACCTAGTGATCCTAATAGAGCATGGACCATACCAACTCAATATTTATATTTAAAAACAATAACTTATCTGATTTATTAATTATTTTTTAAATTATGAACTTTCTGGCTCGCACCCGACTGGTGCATTATTGTGGTGCAAAATATGATTTTGCATTGATTTAGTGCGAATAAAGATGGGATTTATTTAAAGCATAAAAAAGCCGGTGATCATTTCATCAATCACCGGCCTGGTTTTTAAGGAAAATAATGCTGATCAGGCTGCTTTTTCCAGCATGCCTTTTTCAATAATAAAATCGATAATCTGTTGCAGTCCCTGGCCTGTTTTTAAATTTGAAAAAATAAACGGGCGTTCACCGCGCATTTTTTTCGCATCACGATCCATCACCTCCAGAGAAGCTCCGACATAAGGCGCCAGATCGATCTTATTAATCACCAGCAAATCCGATCGTGTGATACCCGGGCCGCCCTTGCGTGGAATTTTATCCCCTGCGGATACATCGATAACATAAATGGTTAAATCGGATAATTCAGGACTGAAAGTGGCGCTCAAATTATCGCCGCCGCTTTCAACAAAAATCACATCGAGATTATTGAATCGCTTTTGCAAGGTATCCACCGCCGCCAGATTCATTGATGCATCTTCACGAATAGCCGTGTGCGGACAACCGCCGGTTTCAACACCAATGATACGTTCAGCCACCAGTGATTCATTGCGGGTTAAAAATTGCGCATCTTCCTGCGTATAAATATCATTGGTGACGACAGCAATCTGAAAATCATCGCGCATGTGTTTACACAGTGCATCCACCAATGCGGTTTTACCTGAACCTACCGGCCCGCCGATTCCAACACGTAATACCTGTTTATTTGTCATTCACCTTTAACCTCATGATCTGAATAATCTTGTATATTGGGTTTCATGCAGCGCACTTGCTATGGCTAAACCCGGCGTTAACAAACCAATTTCATCATCCGCAAAGTGCAATGCCTGCTCTGCGGCTTGTGCAATAACCGGAATCGCCAGAGATAACAGTCGCTGACCTGATGATTGCCCCAGCGGCACCAGTTTGATCGCTGCCGCCACCTGATTTTCGCACCAGCTCCATAACATGCCTCGCGCAGATTCCGTTTTGTCTAAACGGCATTGTGTACACGCCCATGCAAATGCAGCAGCGTATGACCAGTTTTCAATTTGAATTTCGGGGAAAGTGATATCAAGATTCGGAAACACCCTGATCAGTGCATTACCCAAACCTGTGTCTTCATTACGCAACTCGGCAGACTCACGCATGGCAAGTAACATGTCATTCCAGTCAATGACAGCCTGAATATCATTGTCCTGCCACGCATCGTAAATCCGATAAAAAATTGCAACATCCAGTGCAGGTAAACTGCTTTTAATCTGACCCAGTATCCAGTCACTGGCTGAAGCTTCATCTTTTATCCAGCCGACT
>JBFHPZ010000423.1:0-2884 GCA_041592495.1 Gammaproteobacteria bacterium
CCAGCGCTTCCTGTGCTCGGGTACAGGTCATTACTTTGTTAAAACCAAGATTCTCAATTTGCATGGACAGCAGCTTGAGAATAAACGGTTCGTCATCTATTACCAAAATATTCAAATTTGAGTCTCCATAAATCATTTAATTTGCGTTTCCAGCAGACGTGTTATTTCATTCGCCACAGCACTATGGGCAGCCTCAAAGTCTTTCATTAGTTTCAGCACACATGACTTGTCTCCTTTCTTTCCGTTGACCTCAAGTTCCTTGCAAATTTCAGCCAGGGTTTGTGCGCCAACGGCAAGGGACGAAGATTTAAGTTTATGTGCTATTGCCGCGACTAATTTGATATCACCGGCAGTAAATGCTTCATTAATTTCTTTAGCATAGTTTTCTGTATTTGTTTTATAACTTGAAAGGAAATCTCGCAGGATATCCGGATTGTCACCTACCATGCTTTTTAATACATCCAGATCAAGTAATTTCTTTTCCGTTGATGTTTTATTGGCTGCTATGGGTTCAGGAATGACAGTGTTATTTTCTCCTGGCATCCATTTTTCCAGAATGGTGCGCAGTAACTTGAGCTGTACCGGCTTGGTTATATAATCATCCATACCTGCTGAACGTGCATTGTTGATTTCACCTTTCAGGACATTAGCGGTAAAGGCAATAATCGGGATTCGATGTCGCCCCGCTTCTTCCTGACGAATTTTTTCGGACAGGGTGTAGCCATCCATTTCAGGCATATGTAAATCAGTTAACAACAGGCCATATTGTCCCTTGCGCCATTTATCCAAGGCCTCGGCACCATTACACGCAACCTCGCCTGCATATCCCAGTAACGCAAGTTGCTGCAAAATGACTTTCTGGTTGACGTCATCATCTTCTGCAATCAGGATGAGCCGTCCCTGTGCTTTGGCTTCTTCAAAGCTCGGTGCTTGTATCTCTCCATTAACTAAATTGATTTCTGTGGTCTGTTGAAATATTTCAGGAGAGGCTTTGCCTGCAGCTACTGCAACCGCACGAATCAAAGCTGTTCGACGTAGTGCATTACCATCAAGCGAAACCACATTTGATTGTTCTATTCTGGCCCTGCGACGCCTTCCGCGTGTAATCAGTAAATGACGAATATTTTTCAGGCCATTGAAGACAGGATGATTTTCCGGTTTTTCATGACCGGTATGTTGAATGACCACAACTGTTTTATTTATATCAGACAATATTTTGGCAGCTTCTGTTAGATCAGTTATCAACATAACTTCTGCGCCAGCATGTTCAAGATAGATTTTGATGTCATCTTTGTTGTATTGCGAACTTTCCACCACAGCACAAACCAGACCGGATAAATCCTGTTGCTGCTTTAATAACAGTGCTTCAGGTGTGGGTGTTGATTCGACTACATCGAAAGGAAGTAACAGAGTAAATGTTGAGCCTTCACCCAGTTTACTTTCGACTGAAATATCGCCCCCCATCATTTCTACCAGACGTTTACAAATTGCAAGTCCCAGACCGGAACCTCCAAAGCGTCGGGTAGTGGAAGTTTCAGCCTGATTAAAAGGCTGAAATAATGAATTAACAGTATCCGCATCCATACCAATACCGTTATCGGCAATACTGATTTTCAGCCTGGTTGGCGATTTCCCAGCAAGTTCTACCCGAATGGAAACGCGACCAGGTTTGCCGCTTTCACAACAGGAAAACTTGATGGCATTGCCGATAAGGTTATATAGCAACTGGCGAAGTCGCACGTCATCCGACAAAACCAGATCTGGCACCTGTGGTGAAATAAACAGGGACAAATCGACGCCTTTGCGTGTCGCCACAGGAACCATAGTATTACAAAGCCCTTCTACCAGATCCGTGATAGCAACGGGTATAAATTCCACTTCCAGTTTTCCGGCTTCGATTTTGGAGAAATCCAGGATGTCGTCAATAATAGCGAGCAGTGTTGATGCAGACTGGCGAATGCTAGTGACCAGATCGATTTGATGTACTGACAGGCGACTGTGAGATAACACATCAATCAGCCCAATTACGCCGTTCATTGGAGTACGAATTTCATGACTCATGGTCGCCAGAAATGAAGACTTGGCACGATTGGCCAGCTCGGCTTCTTCTTTGGCTTGTTCCAGTTTACGAGTGATTTCACGTTCATCACCCACATCACGGAATACCAGCACGACACCACGAATAGAACCTTCTGAATCACGAATGGGTGCAGCACTGTCACCAATGTGATATTCCGTACCGTCTTTTGAGATCAACACTGTGTGGTTGGCAAGACCATGAATTTCACCTGTAGCCAGCACATCATCTACCGGTATTAATCCGGGTTGTCGTGTTTCTTCATTGATAATATGGAAAACATCTTCAATGGGCTTGCCTTTCGCTTCTGCCAGTGACCAGCCTGTCAGTTTTTCAGCGACGGGATTCATACGCGTTATGCTTCGATTGGCATCGGTTGCTATTACCGCATCACCAATGGAATGCAACGTTATATTCAAATCTTCTTCACTTAATCTCAAGGCAATTTCTGCAAATCGCCTTGCCTGTAGTTCACGTTGTAAATCAGCGGTTTGTTGATCTACTTTTAGTGAAGTAGCTGCTTGTCTTCCGGCTGCACTAATCGCAGCGAATGCCACCAGAAAGGCAGCCACGAAAGAAAAACCGAGATAGAAACGTGATTGAAAACTGTCCCAGGGTTTCCATAACGGATAACCGGGTTGCATTTCCAGCAACCAGGTTCGATTGCCATAGTGTTCTTCCCATTGCCATTCGGGAGTTACATCGGTATTCGTGTTGCTAATAATCGTCTGGCGAGATTCCCCTGGAGTGATGTCGGTGACGCGATAAAGTATTCTGCGCTGTTTGGCGATGCGAGCCATGGGTTCA
>JBFHPZ010000424.1:0-2875 GCA_041592495.1 Gammaproteobacteria bacterium
AGGGCTATGCCACTATTGGCGCCAGCAATGGCAAGAATGCCCTGGAACTGTTACGTCGACACCCGAATGTTCGTTTATTATTTACCGATGTCATTATGCCTGGTGGCATGAATGGTTTTGAACTGGCGGAACAGGCAAGTGCATTAAGACCTGATTTGAAAATTCTACTGGCATCGGGTTACACGTCCAAAGAACCCGCTAACGAGGCACAACGTAAAGCCGCACAACATTTTATCCGCAAGCCCTATAGTCGCGATCTCTTACTCAGACAAGTCGAGCAGCTCCTGTCTGAACAGGACACATAATGACGATCCTGTTTATTCCCGACGCCAGCTTGTTTCCGCGCCCTTATCTTCCAGCACAACACCCTTATCTTTGAGCTCATCACGAATACGATCAGCCTCGGCCCAGTTTTTATCTTTTTTCGCCTGTAGGCGTTGTGCAATCAGGGTTTCAATTTGTTCGTTTGCCAAACCTTCTGCCTGACCTGTGCTTTGCAAATAATGTTCGGGATTATCCTGCAACAATCCCAACACACCACCCAGATATTTCAGTGTGGCAGCCAGTGCTGATGCAGTGGCTGCATCGGTTTGTTTTAGCTTATTAATCTGATTGGCGAGATCAAACAAAATAGCCACCGCTTCCGGTGTATTAAAATCTTCATCCATCACTTCATTGAAACGCTTGATATAGGATTCCCCTGCTTCACCGGGCCGGGTGATTTCAATGTTACGCAGCGCCGTGTATAAACGTGTTAATGCAGCACCGGCACTATCCAGCATTTGATCAGAATAATTCAATGGGCTGCGATAATGACTGGCAAGAATAAAATAGCGTACATCTTCTGCACGATAGCGCTGTAAAATTTCTCTTACGGTGAAAAAATTACCCAGTGACTTGGACATTTTTTCATCGTCGATGCGCACAAAACCATTGTGCATCCAGACATTGACAAATTTTTCACCGGTGCTGGCTTCGGATTGTGCAATTTCATTTTCATGATGGGGAAATTGCAAATCCTGGCCACCGCCATGAATATCAAAATGATTACCAAGACAGCAGGTGGACATGGCGGAACATTCAATATGCCATCCGGGACGTCCTGAACCCCAGGGTGAATCCCATGCGGGTTCACCTGGCTTGGCAGCTTTCCATAACACAAAGTCCAGTGGATCATCCTTGTGTTCGTCTACAGCGACACGTTCTCCGGCGCGCAGATCATCAATTTTTTTGCCGGATAACTGGCCATAGCTTTCGAAGCGACTAACATCGTAATAAACATCGCCATTATCCGCCCTATAGGCATAGCCGTTTTGTTCCAGGGTTTTGATCATGGAAAGAATGTCATCCATGGATGTGGTAGCACGCGGCTCTTCATCCGGTGGCAACACGCCAAGAGCCGTTGCATCTTCATGCATGGCGGTAATAAAACGTTGCGTCAGCTGCTGAATGGTTTCACCGTTTTCATTGGCGCGTTTAATGATCTTGTCATCGATATCGGTAATGTTGCGCACATAAGTCACTTCATAACCCTGATGTCTTAAATAACGCGTGACCATATCGAACACCACCATGACACGGGCATGACCAAGATGGCACAGGTCATACACCGTCATACCACACACATACATGCGTACCTTGCCAGGCTCGATGGATTTGAAAACTTCTTTTTGTTTGGAAAAACTATTATAAATTTTTAGCATGAATTTATGACGATCAGTGAGAATGAATGATTAACGTTCGATGTATTAAGCAAGCCATTCGATTAATGGCAATGACATAAATCCATGACTTGTTCCAACCTGATCCTTGCCTGCTCCGGACCGATGAGTTTAAAAACATATTCCAGATCTGGACCATGCAATACACCTGTCAGGGCAATGCGTATTGGCATTTCGAGCTTCCTGTCACGAACACCGGTTTTTTCCATAATATGGTTAATAAAATATTTGAAGTCATCGCCGTGTTCATCGACGGCTTCAACCGCAGCCTGATAAAAATCATGGCCCGCCTCGCAAACCACCACTCGTTCTTCATCACCATGTGTCAGCTGATCTGTGCATAAACACTGCGCCCAGAACAAAGCCTCTTCAGGCGACTTGATCACGGGCCGAATGGTTTGTATGAATAATTCACGCTTATCATCAGCAACAATATTATGGACTTCTGCGCCCATGAGTTCCCACAGCTGATTATTTTCTAAATTCTGCATTGCTCTACCGCTGTTGTTATCAATTCGTCAGCTTATCGACTTAGGATGCATGCCGTTTCCACTGAGCCTGTTATGTGTGCAGGAAATATTAACAAAATTCGGGTTACAATGGCTTCTTTTTCTGACGAGGCATTTATCTATATGGTCAGGGTTTTATTCGTTTGCATGGGCAATATTTGTCGCTCACCGACAGCTGAAGGGGTTTTCAGATCGCTGGTAAACAAGGCGGGTCTGTCCGATCGCATTCATATCGATTCCGCAGGCACTCATGCCTATCATGTGGGAGAACCACCGGATCAACGAGCCCAGGCCGCTGCACGCAAACGCAACATCGATCTGAGTTCGCAACGGGCTCGTAAGGTGCGCGTGGAAGATTTCGATGAATATGATTACATCCTGGCCATGGATCAAAATAACGTTGCCGAGCTGGAATTCCTGGTATCGAACAAATCCAATGGCAAACTGAAGCTGTTCCTGGAATATGCCGAGAAGGCATCCACTCTTGAAGTCCCCGACCCCTATTATGGTGGCCCTCATGGTTTTGAACATGTGCTGGATCTGGTGGAAGCAGCTTCAACAGGCTTGCTCAATACCATCAAGGAACAACACAAACTCTAGAAGGCTTAATCTGGCTTAACAGAACACCACACACATAAAAAAAGC
>JBFHPZ010000425.1:0-2868 GCA_041592495.1 Gammaproteobacteria bacterium
CTTCCAGCCTAACACTGGATGTATTACCACTGACCGATCCTTACCTGTTGTTGCAGTCATTGTTTGCCGGCCATGTCATGGAAACGACAGCCATCATCGGTGCCCTGATTGTGGTTGTTTTTTACATGGTGCTTGGTGGTCGTGCCTATTGCTCATGGGTGTGCCCGGTGAACATGATTACCGATGCGGCTGAATGGATGCGTAACAAGCTCGGCATCAAGAGTGGTGGTCAACTGCCACGTAATACCCGCTACGGTATTTTGATAGTGAGTTTATTACTGGCGGCTGCAACCGGAACCCTTGCCTGGGAATTATTTAATCCGGCAACACTGGTGCAACGCGCACTCATCTTCGGCGTGGGTTTTGCCTGGGCCATGATGCTAGCCATCTTTGTGTTCGATGCCTTTGTCAGTCGTCGCGGCTGGTGTGGTCATCTATGTCCCATGGGTGCGTTTTACAGTTTGCTGGCCAGATTCAGCATGGTGCGTGTCAGTGCCGCTGCACGTAACAAGTGTGATGATTGCATGGAATGCTTTGCTATCTGCCCCGAACCGCAAGTGATTACACCTGCATTAAAGGGTGAAGATAAAAATATCGGTCCGGTGATTCTGTCATCGAACTGTACTAACTGTGGACGTTGCATCGATATTTGTTCGAAAGACGTCTTCAAATTCGATCATCGATTCAATAATAAAATTTCGATTAAAGTTTCTTATCAAAGAGAGGTCCTGCCATGAAAAAATCTCTGGTAATAGGAGTTGTTCTGACCTTAAGCACATTGGGCTTGTCTTCCCAGGTGTTTGCTGAACAAGTTAAATCATTGCGTGGTTTGTCGGATCTGGAATCAGATTCCAATTCAGCGGAAATCAAAAACTGGATTCGTGATCGCGATCCCATTCCTCGCGATTACATTCAACAACCGCCATTGATTCCGCACAAGATCGACGGTTACACCATCAATATGAAATTTAATAAATGCCTGACCTGCCATAGCTGGGCCAATTACAAGGAAGCCGGTGCAACCAAGGTCAGCCAGACCCATTTTGCCGACCGTGAATCCAATGTTATGGCCAATGTTGCTGCACGCCGATATTTCTGCACTCAATGCCATGTGCCACAAGTGGATGCGAAACCACTGGTTGAAAATACGTTTGAGCCGGTTAAAGCAATTCGCACTCACTAATACAGGTTAACGAGAGAGAGAAGAACAATGAGCATGATCAAAAAGACCCTTGAAAAGCTGAAACGCCCAAGTGCAGCTTCTCTGGGCAGTCTTCTCATAGGTGGTTTTGTGGCAGGTATTGTTTTCTGGGGTGGTTTCAACACAGCCATGGAAGCAACCAATCAGGAAAGTTTCTGTATTTCCTGTCACGAAATGGAAGAGAATGTGTATCAGGAATATAAAAATACCATTCACTATTCCAACCGCAGTGGTGTGAGAGCGACATGTCCCGATTGCCATGTGCCAAAACCATGGATACATAAAATCAAGCGTAAAATACAGGCCAGTAACGAGTTATTCCACAAAGCGCTGGGTAGTATCGATACGCCGGAAAAATTTGAGGAAAAACGCCTGCAACTGGCACGTAATGTATGGAAGGCAATGAAGGAAACCGATTCCAGAGAATGCCGTAACTGCCATGATTTCGAATCCATGGATTACACAGCACAGCAACGCCGCGCCATGAACCGTCATGTCGAAGGCTTCGACGAAGGTAAAACCTGTATCGATTGCCACAAGGGTATAGCGCACTCATTACCTGCTATGTATGAAGTTGACCCAAGCGCAGTGGTAGGCGCTGCCGGGCACTAACAAACCTCTCTAAGGTCCTTCTCACTAGAGAAGGGCCTTTTCTATTTTCTGCACTCCATTTTCCTGTTATATCTGTTTACTGCAAACAATGGATAGTGGTGTTTTATTGTGAAAGTAATATATAGTTATTTAATATTGGTATAAACACTGGAGACAAGATGACCGATTCCCTTTACAGTGCATCGGAAAAACAGGGATTACCACCGGGAACCCTGGTACATGTCGGGGAGAAGCCGGACGTTAATGCCAGAATCACTGTCATCAATTATGATGCAGGTTATTTCGAAGAAAAACGTGTCGAGTCGATTGAAGATATCCTGCCATACAAAGAAGGCGAGGGCAGAACCTGGGTGAATATCGAAGGCCTTCATGATATTTCAATCATCAAAGCCATCGGTGATCAATTCAACATACATCCACTGGTGCAGGAAGACATAGTCAATACCCGCCAACGCACCAAAATTGAAGAATACGAAGACTATGTGTTTATCGTACTAAAAAAACTGCATCATGAAAGCAATAGTCTGGAAATCTATTACGAGCAGGTAAGCCTGATCATCACCGATAAATTTCTGTTTAGCTTTCGGGAGTATATCGACAACGTATATGATCCCATCATCAAACGTTTAGAAAATGGTGGCGGCAAATTACGAAGTAGCAGTACCGATTATCTTGCTTATAGCGTACTGGATACACTGGTCGATGAATATTTCAGGTTCCAGGATTCCATGGATGAAATGATGAACCAAACTCTTGGCGACTGCTGCGCCTTTGAGAATGAATGGCTCGATCATCACGGCATGGACATCCTCCATACCAGTAGCATTGAAGAGCTCGAATGATTCGGGTTGGCTCGATTATTGCTCGAAAGAGTGTTTTCTGAATGAATTTGCTTTGTATTTTGAGCTTCCTTGTTTGTGCTTTCTGTATTCTTGATCTTGGGCTATGCCAGCTAATCGTAGACATCGTATCCACGTTCTCCCTTCCGCGCTCATCATGATTTTGGAGGGAGGTCCACCTCGTCACTTCGTCATTGCGCTAGCTTTCGTATGTAC
>JBFHPZ010000426.1:0-2864 GCA_041592495.1 Gammaproteobacteria bacterium
GCCCTTGGGGAATACCAGCTCATAACGATCAGTACCCACGGAATACTCCCGAATCATGAGCAGGGTGGAGTCATTCAGCACAGGTACAATCAGCACGGCGCCGTTGCTGGAGGCAATGATGCGTTCATAATCGCAGGTGGTGCCATTGCTGAATTCCAGGCTGACCTGCTCTATGGAAAACAGCCTGCTTTCCGCCAATGTTCGGGTTTTTAGGATGTGCGGCTTTTGTTTCATCGATGAAGTCTTTAGAATTTCGTTTATTGTACGTAGATTGGCATCAAAATCCTATGATCATTAAATGGCCCGATATCGACAGTGTTTTTCTCGACCTTGACGGAACCCTGCTCGATCTTCACTTCGATAACCACTTCTGGCTGGAGCATGTGCCGGTGCGCTATGCCGAACGCCATGGCCTGGATCATGCGGAAGCGCGCGATATTCTCAATGCGAAATATACGGCGGTGATGGGGAGCCTGGACTGGTACTGTGTTGAATACTGGTCACGTGAATTGCAGCTGGATATTCCCGGCCTGAAGCAAGAAGTATCACACAAGATTGCGGTGCGGCCACAGGTTGAGGAATTTTTACAATTTCTGCACATGCATGGCAAACGGGTGGTGCTGGTGACCAATGCGCACCCCGCCAGTATTGCCATTAAAATGGATAAAACCGGGCTGGACCAGCATTTTAATCGCATTATCACGGCCCATGAACTAGGCAAGGCGAAGGAAGAATCCGCATTCTGGCCCAAGCTGCAATCCGTTGAAGAATTTAAACCCAAACGCACACTGTTTATTGATGATAATTTCAGCGTACTGGATGCAGCAAAAGAATATGGCGTTGGTTATCTGTTAGCGATCAAACGGCCCGATAGTCAGGGTCAGAACAAACAGCATCATCACTACAAACTGCTGGAATCATTTGATGAGATTATTGACTAGTACTTACTAGTAACCAGTTGTTTCCTGTTGCCAGGAAAATTAATACGGCCACTTCTTGAATTTTTTACGGCAGTACTTAAGCAGGGATTCATAGTCAGGGAAGTACAAGTCAAAACCTTCTTCTGAAGGCTCATCGTATTCACAATAATCATTGGTGTGTTCACGGCAAATGGCCGGACGCGTTTCATAAATGCCACAAAAGCCATTCAATTGCAGGTGGCTGCATTTGGCTTCTACCAGCAAAGTCCAGCCATCTTCATCTTTGTAAATACAAATGTTGTCATGTGACACCTGCCATAACAGATGTTCGTAATCTTTTTTGGATTTTGGTGTGTCAATGTGTTGCGTGATGTAAGTGCAACAGATAGAGCCGGTACAAAATGAACATTTGTTTTCCGAAGTGATTTCGACGTCTTCTGGAACAATATTAATGCGTTTATAAGATTTAGGCATGGTGATGTATATCTATCAATGTTAAAGGCCAAACTGTTTAAGATTGCCGTTTTGTTTTAACTGGTATGTGCCATTAGGTAATCTGCGGGCAAACATGCCCAGGCTCTGGGTGATATTGTTTGAAGCAGAGGCTTCGGGTTTTAATGTAATGTCCAGGGTGTAGCGTTTGTCTTCGCTGATGGTTGCGGAACCGCTGATGTTAATCATGCCACCCTTGTTGCTGATAACCGCTTTCATATTATTTTGCTCGGGCGCTATGTTGATTTCAATATTGCCAAGTTCTACGGCTTCCGCCAGTGTCAGTTTTGCATTGCGCCATTTTACCTGGCCGCTGGTTTTGGGTATGCCGCCGGCAGCCAGTTCAAGAGTTTCAAGGTTGATATTAATTTCACCATCCAGTTGACCAAATGGCATGTTAATCATTTGTTGCACATCTTTGGCATTTAATCTGGCACGTACCGAGTTGGCTTCGATACTGCCATTTGGATAAACAATCAGTGTGCCAACAGTGCGGCTTTGTTTGATATCTGCATCCAGATCAGTACTTAGACGTAGCAGTAACAGGGAAAATGGATTGACTGACCAGCGCACATTATCAAGACGTGTTTTGTTGTTGATCAGAATGCTGTCACTTTGTCCCGACCAGACGCTGCCCTGTACGCCATAGAACTTGGCAGGCAGTTTAAATTGTTTATCGATCAGGTTAATCACCTGTGCTGCCGGTGAATTGGCCAGCACAAAAAACAAATAGGCAAAAATGCCTATGATCCAGTAATAGCGTTGTTTCATGATGCCGTGCGCTCCAGGGTTATGCGCACATTAACCGCACCTTTTTCCTTGTGGGGTTCCACCAGAATGCTGCTGGCATAAATGCCATATTTGCTTTGCATATCATGCAGCCAGAAAATAATGCGATCGAAATCTGCCTGATCCAGTTGCACTTTGACACCATCCTTATCAGATTCCAGCTTGCGTATGAAAGCCTTGGTGCCACTGCTTAATGCACTGCGTTCAGCCAGTGTTGACAGTGATTCATTTTTAGACCGGTTATTGAGAGCGGCACCGGCAGATTGCAGGGCGCGAGCTTCTGCAGAAGCGGATTTCATCCAGCTTAATAATTCACGTTGTGACTGGTTTTGTAATTTCGCCGTTTCCAGTGTACTAAACACAGGATCCCAGACAGCCAGATAAAACAGGCTAATAAATAAAAATATGGCGCCGGCAAAAACCAGGTTGCGTTCCCTTGCGTTAAGGGTGCCCAGCCAGCGCTCAAGAGGTTCAAAATGCGATCTGATATCTATCATCCCTGCTTCTCCAGCCGTAGTCGGCCTTTGACTTTATCTTTTTCAACAGAGGTAGATAAAACGCTCTTGATACCGGTGATGGTGCCAAGCTGGTTATTCATGGCTTCCAGGGTTTGTAATGAATCCGCCTGTAATTCAATGTCGATATGCTTGTTACGATATACCA
>JBFHPZ010000427.1:0-2854 GCA_041592495.1 Gammaproteobacteria bacterium
GCGCGGGCATTGAATGCCTTACAGGGTTTCTTAATATTGGTAGAACAACTGGCGAAAGCAACCAACAATTTACCCTTGCATGAACAGGTAGAGCACATTATTCACAGCAGTGGTTTGATTGACCACTATGGCAAGGAAAAAGGGGAAAAGGCCGAAGCCCGCGTAGAAAACCTTGAAGAACTGGTGGGCGCCGCCAAGGGTTTTCAATTTCATAATGAAGATGATGTTGAAATGGATATGCTGACTGCATTCCTGACCCATGCCGCACTGGAAGCCGGTGAAGGTCAGGCGGAAGCCTGGGAAGACTGTGTGCAGTTGATGACATTGCATTCGGCCAAAGGCCTGGAATTCCCCATGGTGTTTATGTGCGGCATGGAAGATGGTTTATTTCCCCATCAGCGTTCAACAGAAGAACCCGGTCGTATCCAGGAAGAACGCCGTTTGTGTTATGTCGGCATTACCCGCGCCAGAGAACAACTGGTGATGACCTATGCCGAACGTCGTCGCCTGTATGGTAAAGACTTTTACCCCATGCCATCCATCTTTATTGGCGAAATCCCCAAAGACTGCATTGAAGATGTGCGACCTAAAGCGGCTATTACTCGTTCAAGTTATGGAAGTACCGCATCAATGTTTGTTGATAGCAATGCCGGATTCAATATTGGACAACGGGTAATGCATCAAAAATTTGGTGAAGGCATAGTATTAAACTACGAAGGTCAGGGTAGCCATGCACGGGTTGAAGTTAATTTTGATCATGTTGGCAGCAAATGGCTGGTTCTGTCCTATGCCAATCTTCAGGCGCTATAAATAAAACTCTATGCGTAGTGATGATAAAAACCTGTTCCTGTTAAGCATATCGGCCATTGCCGTTGTTGTAGCCATGCTATGGGTTTTTTATGGTCATGCCATCAGCATGTTTCTAATGGGACCGGAACAGGAAGAACAGTTTCACTTTTTCTTTAATGGTGTCATTTTTTCACTGGGCGTGCTGGGTATTTACGCTTTCATCAAAACGGCTTTGCAATTTGCGGGTTTTATTATCCACAAAGACAGCCTGCCCCTAATGATATTTCAAAGTGCGTTAAAAGAAGAGAATGAAGGTGTTTTCTACAAGGATCAAAAAGGCCGGTATCGTGTAATCAATGAAATAGCTAAACAGGTCCTGGGTATCCATGATGTGGATATGATCGGAAAATCCGATCTGGAGCTCTTCGATTCAGTTATTGCGAATAAATACATTAATGAAGACAGACGCATACTCGATAAGGGCGAAACCTTTGAGTGGGAAATTGAAGTGATAACACCCAATGGTAAAGAGTGTTATTTATGTAAAAAACTGCCTTGTGAAAACCATTATGGAAAAGTAATTGGTATAACCGGCGTATGTAAAAACATTACGGTGTTGAAATCTTTCCAGAATTTGAATAAAGAAATAGAACGGCATTATCGTCATTTGTTTAGAGGCTTGCCCTATCCTGTAATAGTCATGGATACAGTGACACTGGCGCCATTCACTTTTAATGAAGCCATGAGTTCTTTGCTTGGTTATAGTATGGATGAATTCCCCTATCAGCGCTTTAGTTCTCATGTTGTTGAAGATGACATGGAAAGCTTTCGTATTTACATCAGAGAAATATTGGAAAATGGCGAAGGTGGGCTCGTAATCCGCCTGCAGACGAAAGAAAAAGATACGGTCGATGTCTCCGGTTATGCAAAGTTGATGATTATTGAAGATAAAAAATACCTGCACATGTTATTGCATGATGAAACCCAGAGCAAAAAATCAAACCAGGAGCTAATTAGCTCAGAGTTAAAATATCGCTCACTATTTGAGCATGCCAATGATGCAATCTTGATCGTGAATATGGATACACTGCAAATTATAGATGCCAATGAAAATGCGCTGGTATTACTGGGTTATCATCGTGACGACCTGATGCAAATGTCAATTCTTGATATCGATGCATCAGGGGATCAACAAGAATTTCGTGAACAGATCAATGATCTGGAAATTTATCACCATGCCGTGTACGAAAATAAAATCATCAATCGCAAGGGTGAACACTACCTTGTAGAAATCAACGCACATAAAGTAAATTATGGCGATAGCAAGGTTTATCAATATGTTATTCGCAATATCAATGATAATAGTGTTCTGCGAATACCGAACAATAAAACAGGCAACAACCGACAAACTCAAAATGATGGATAGGCTTATGAAAAGACGCGAATTCTTAAAGCACTCTGGTGCTACAGGTCTGGTTGCAGGTGCATCAATTATTGCAGCGCCAGCGGTTCATGCAGCAGAAAAAATAAAATGGAAAATGGTAACAACCTGGCCGAAAAATTTTCCTGGCCTTGGAACAGGTGCAAACCACCTGGCGGAACTGATTACTGAAATGTCTGGTGGTCGCCTGAGCGTGAAACTCTATGGTGATAAAGAGCTGGTTCCGGCATTCGAAGTATTCGATGCGGTATCTCGCGGCACTGCGGAAATGGGCCATGGTGCAGCTTATTACTGGAAAGGTAAATCGGAAGCCGCACAGTTTTTTGCCGCAGTACCCTTTGGCCTTACTGCACAGGAAATGAATGCCTGGTTATATCATGGCGGCGGTCATGAATTATGGCGCGAAGTGTATAAACCCTTCGGCATAATACCGGCCGCAGGTGGTAATACCGGTGTACAGATGGCGGGCTGGTTCAATCGTGAAATCAACACACTTAAAGATCTGGAAGGTTTGAAAATGCGCATTCCGGGTTTGGGTGGCGAAGTGTTGCAACGTGCCGGTGGCACACCGGTGAGTTTACCCGGCGGCGAAATATTTACATCACTCAAAACCGGCGCCATTGA
>JBFHPZ010000428.1:0-2833 GCA_041592495.1 Gammaproteobacteria bacterium
CGCCATGATCCGGTCCACGACGTTCCAGTTTAGTCATCATACGATGGGTTAAGGCAAGGTCTGGTGCTACACCATCGAAACGAAATTCACCGCATATTCCGCACATACTAAGCCCTGAATTCAGTGTAAAAAGATTTAATGATACTAATCACCCTAAAGAAGATTCACAAGCCTATAGTGGACAACAAAGGCCAGTGTGCTCGTATGACTAGCTCATCCACATCAGTTCAGATAAGATTAGGCAATGAAACTCGCCACTCTGGAACAAATATTTCAAACCCCGAATCAAGCAGGAATTCGTTATCTTATTGCCGGGGCATAGCGGTTAACATCCATGGCTACCAACGCATGACTGCCGATCTTGATCTCATCATCCAGCTTGAAGACAGCAACATCAAGAATGCTCTCAAAATTCTGGCAACACTGGGATACAAGCCCACTTTACCCGTCGCAGCAGAACAATTTGCCAATGCCAACACACGTCAGTCCTGGATTGAAACTAAAAACATGCAAGTATTCAGTATGGTTTCATCTTTACATCCCAACTCTGATTAAATTAAAACAACAATCCGGAAGACCGCGAGATCTGGATGACATTGAGCACCTTAGGTTGATACTGGAAGAAATCAATGAATAAACAGCCTGAACAAAACTGGAACAATGCCACCTGGTTGGGCAGCCGTCGAATCATGATCAAGCAAGCACTAAAGCTGAGCGTACGTCAACGACTAGAGGCACTGGAAGAAATAAACAAAACCAGCTACACACTGGCAAATTTGCGCAAAAAAACGCCATCGGATGGAACAGCAACATCACAGGAGTGAAACTTCCCCGGCAACTCACCAGCAAATTACTTTTGCAGATAACAACACCGAAATGGCCCAACCTAAAAATCGCACAAACCTTCATCAACGAAGTTATGAACACCCTCAATCATAACGACTGCTCGACAATCGCTGCTCGTATAAAAACCGGAAAAACCACCATCGAACTCTTTTTCCATACTCCCGAAAACCTGGACGCAATAATCCCTGCCCTTGTGGCAGCGGCATGAAATATAGAAAGTGTTGTGGAGCGAATTGATGGATACCACGATGAATGATGAATATGTAGCCCACGCCTCAAGGAAACTATAGGCAACATAAATAATAACTTTCTACAGTTCTTTTCTTAAACCGATAAAACACATCATGACCGAATCGTCTTTTTAGATTAGGATAAAGACACTTGATCGCGAAAGGATCATCAATATGAAACCAACAATACGATCTCTTCTTCTCGCCCTGACAATTAGCCTGCTACCAATAACAGGTTTTGCCGACTCCACTCTGTCTCGAGCAGCTTATGCTTACGACCCGATACTGGGTGTCGGGCTGGAAATTTTTAATTTGTTGTTTGGTGGCGACGATAATAAAAGCGTTAAATTGAGTGGACGCAAAAATTACACTAGCTGCAATTTCTCCATTAAGGCAATTGAGGGATGGAAAGTTATCGCTGAACCCGGCGGCGCCAAACGGGTACCGTCCTCAGCAGAAACACTCTGGTATCAACAGGGTGAAGCCTACATGCAAATATTATGCGTACCCAAAGGTGTTACCTTGCAGCAATGGGGCCAGGCCACTATTACCAATCTGAGCAAGGCATTTAACCCGTTTGAATTACTGGCCCAACAGTCGATAGAGTTTAATAAGACACCCTCACACTGGATTGCCTATAAGGGAGCGCCATTAGGTTATAGTGAAATACAGCGAGGTTATTTAATGCTAATCGATCGTAACGATGCCGGCCTGATTATTTCCATTGCGGTGCCGATCAGTCAGTACGATAAATATGCACCTGCATTCAGGGCAGCTGTTAATTCAATTGAGCTTAAATAAATCAGCCGCGATCATCGTCTGGCGTGATTTCGATATACCAGACAGACATGTGTGATGAAAAAATTGGCACTGCTTATCTATTGCAGTGTGTGATATAACACAGTCTGATTTGCAATGACACATGACAAATGTCTTAAAACATGCCTGGTAAAAGACTTGCAATCATCAATGAAACTCAAATGAAAAAATAATTATTCATGTTTTTAATTTTTACAAGACAAATATCAAATCTCGCCGGACAAATATGTACGTCTCAAAGCAAAATCAATGGGACATAAACCTGTTCTTTAAACTATTCGCGATTAATTCAGTCTTACGTGTCTTTTTTTATGTGAAATACCCCATATGCGGGTTATTTAACCGGGTGCTTCAACACCGCTAACACTCAACTGCCTGTCTGCATCAACATCTTAACGATTGGCACAAATCCTGTAGTGCATCTTTGGATTTTTCCCTAAGCTGTAAATGAGTGTTATGACCATGTATTTTTCAAATCCCACCGCTAAATTAAAAACCCTCGCCTGCATAAGCATGATTGGATTCTCCGTTAATAGTTACGCTGATGACATCGGCACCATACGTGTTGAGTCCAGTACTATTAATGATCGCTTTGAAAACAAACGACAGGAACCATCCAATATTGGCGCCATCAGTGGTGATGATGTTGACGCCGCCCATAGTGAAAACATCCAGCAGTTACTGCAAAGCATTCCTGGTATTACAACGGAAGTGCAAAGCGGCGATTCCATAAAAATTCATATTCGTGGCGTCGAAAATCAGGTGTTTATGGGTGAAAAACCCGGCGTAGCTGTGGTAATTGATGGTGTGCCTGTTTTTGAACGCACAGGCCGTGTCAATATCGACCTGGATAACATTGAATCCATCCGTGTTATTAAAGGCGGTGCATCTTATTTATTTGGTGAAGATGCACTCTCTGGTGCCGTGATTATCACCAC
>JBFHPZ010000429.1:0-2827 GCA_041592495.1 Gammaproteobacteria bacterium
CGCAGGTTGTGTAACACCTGCAGGCCCATGATTTTTGGCATCATCACATCCAGCAGGATAATGTCGGGTTTCTTTTCCGCCACCTGATCCAGGGCTTCCTGGCCATCCACGGCAAAACGGATATTTTTATAGTTCCGGAGTTCGAGATGCTTGTGCATGATGTCGCGGTTGAGGGGTTCATCATCCACAATGAGAATATCAGGTTCGGTAAAAAACATAGTTCCGTGATTCTTTATAATGTGTTGCTCCGACTATAAATGTTCCGGCTGTGTGCTGACAAGCGCATGACGAGATGAATTTGCGAGGCGTACGGGTTAATATGCGTGCACATTTGAATATCGGGGATGAGACGTGTCCGGAAATACCATAGGCAAACTGTTTACTGTAACCACCAGCGGCGAAAGCCACGGCCCGGCCTTGCTGGCGATTGTCGACGGCTGCCCGCCGGGGCTGGCATTGTCCGAGGCGGATTTGCAGGAAGACCTGGATCGCCGTCGTCCCGGTACTTCACGCCATACCACTCAGCGTCGTGAAGCGGATGCGGTGAAAATTCTCTCCGGTGTATTCGAGGGCAAAACCACCGGCAGCCCCATTGGATTGATGATCGAGAATACCGACCAGCGTTCCAAGGATTACAGCAACATCATGGATACCTTCCGTCCCGGTCATGCGGATTACACCTATACCCAGAAATACGGCTTTCGTGATTATCGTGGCGGTGGTCGTTCCTCCGCCCGTGAAACCGCCATGCGTGTCGCCGCCGGCGGTATTGCCAAAAAATATTTGCAAGATCGATATGGTATTCGTATTCGAGGTTACTTATCCCAGCTGGGTCCCATCAAAATCGACAAGCTGGACTGGGACCAGGTGCATCAAAATGCCTTCTTCTGTCCGGATGCCGATAAGGTGAAGCCACTGGAAGATTACATGGATGCCCTGCGCAAGGAAGGCAATTCCGTTGGCGCCAAAATCACCGTGGTGGCGGAAGGTGTACCGCCGGGACTGGGTGAGCCTGTTTTTGATCGTATGGATGCCGAAATCGCCTATGCCATGATGAGCATTAATGCCGCCAAAGGTGTGGAAGTAGGTGGCGGCTTTGGCTGTGTCGAAGCCAGGGGCACCGAGTTCCGCGATGAAATGACGCCGGAAGGATTCCTGTCCAATCATGCTGGCGGAATTTTGGGCGGTATCACCTCCGGTCAGGATATTGTGGTGCACACAGCGTTCAAGGCCACATCCAGTATTCGTTTGCCGGGGCGCAGTATCGATAGTAAAGGTAATCCAACCGAAGTGGTTACACACGGTCGTCATGATCCCTGTGTTGGTATTCGCGCCACCCCGATTTGTGAAGCCATGCTGGCCATTGTGCTAATGGATCATATGCTGCGCTTTAAAGCGCAATGCGGCGATGTGCAATGCACAACACCGGTCATTCCTGCGCAGGCGCCCGAATAACTTTTGCAATATATTCGACGCAAAGACGCTAAGACACAAAGGATTCCTGAATTGTTAACTAACTATTCATGGGTGTTTATTAAACTTAGCGGTATAGAAGATAACAAGACAATACATTCAAATAGTCTTAGCGTTCTTCGCGTCTTTGCGTCAAAGACTTAGTCGATTTTCCATGATTAAAACCGTTCCCTACTGGCGTATCTCGGCGTTTTATTTATTTTACTTCGCCTCCCTCGGTGCGTTCGTGCCTTACTGGACCCTGTACCTGCAGTCGCTGGAATTCGATGCCCGTTCCATTGGCGAACTCATGGCCATCATTATGGCCACCAAAATCATCGCGCCTTATCTCTGGGGATGGATAGCGGATCACACAGGTAAGGGCATGGTGATCATTCGTATTGCGGCCATCTGTTCAGTTATTACTTTTCTCGGTGTTTTTCTGGGCTCTGATTTCTGGTGGCTGGCGCTGGTCATGACCCTGTTCAGTTTTTTCTGGAATGCGGAACTGCCGCAATTCGAAGCCAACACCATGAATCACCTCGGGGCAGACACACATAAATACAGTGTGATTCGTTTATGGGGATCGCTGGGTTTTATTTTTTCTGTTGTCGGTTTAGGTATCTGGCTGAACAAGAGTGATATTAACCTGGTGCCGCAGGTGGTGTTTGTGCTGTACGCATTAATTGCCATTAGCAGTTTTCTGGTGCCGGAAAAAAATGGTCATAAACATTTACAGCAGAGTGGTGCAATTTCCCATGTACTGAAACAACCTGTAGTCATGGCGTTGTTGATTGTTTGTTTTCTGGCACAAATGAGTCACGGCCCCTATTACACTTTTTTCTCTATTTACCTGAAACAACATGCATACGACAGCATTACCATCGGCAGTCTTTGGGCGCTGGGTGTCATCGCCGAGGTGATTGTATTCATATATATGTATCGCCTGATGCCTAACTTTGGGCCGAGAAAGTTGTTGCTTGCTGCATTGTTATTAACGTCCCTGCGCTGGATATTGATCGGGCATTATATTGAACATCTTGGTGTGTTGTTGTTTGCACAGGTGTTACATGCTGCCAGTTTTGGTTTGTATCATGCGGTCTCCATCGAACTGTTTCATCGTTTGTTCAAAGGCAAACATCAGGGCAGGGGGCAGGCGCTTTATTCCAGTATCAGTTTCGGTGCCGGTGGTGCTGTCGGCAGTTACCTGAGTGGTGTGTTATGGGATCAAACCAGCGCCGCCACAATTTTTAATTTATCTGCGCTGGCAGCCGCCAGTGCATTTGTCATTGCCTGGCAATTTATTCGTCTTGAAAATAGATAAAACTCAATAAATCAAAATCATTGCTGCATCTGGACTTACAAATCTGCAGAA
>JBFHPZ010000430.1:0-2827 GCA_041592495.1 Gammaproteobacteria bacterium
AACAGCGAAGCCATTGCCCTGTTTAATGTATTCACAAAAATACGATGTGTTTCAATAGGCGATAACGGGTTTATTACCCATTTCGGGGATGTATGTTGAATCGTGATCTGATCTGTATGAGTATATATTTGTATTGTTTTCCGCGATATTGCAGGATTTATTGTGATCAAGAGTATTTCTGGTAACATCCAGGCTCAAAAATTTCCCTTATAGCTATTTGCCTATTAAAATAATCATATATTTGAAATTTATTTTGACACAAACCATATAAACAATTTTGCGGGAAGTAATGAGTACTAAAGTTAAGTCAAAACAACTGGATTTACCGAAAGGTGTAATTTTTAACGCTTATCCTGACAGTATTGGTCAGAAACTGGCTGATATAACACAAATGCTAAAGATGCCAGATTTCAAAGATGTATTTTCTTTGTTTTATATTTTACCTACCATTTTTAACAGTGACCTGGATCGTGGATTTTCTATTATTGATTACGATCTGAATGATGAACTTGTATCGCGGGAAGATCTGGATCAACTACACGAACTCAATGTCATGTTCAAGTTTGATCTCGTGCTAAACCACCTGTCGGCAGGTTCTCCACAGTTTCAGGATCTCTTGCAGAATGGAGATGAATCAAAATTTAAGAACTTCTTTATTGACTGGAATGAATTCTGGCGTTCGCACGGGGAGGTGAGCCCTGAAGGTTATGTGATACCCCATCAGGAGCATCTTGAGAAGCTTTTCATGAGAAAGCCTGGTTTGCCAATATTAAAAGTACGATTTCCGGATGGCTCCGATCGACCATACTGGAATACGTTTTATCAGGAAGTTGTTTATCATGAAGTCACTGCACATGATCTGCTTCATGCATTAAAGATTGAAGAACTCACACATGAGGACGCAGAAAAGATTGCCGCAATTCTCAATGATGTATTGAGTGCAAGGCGGGATATTCACGACATAGATTTAGGTGAATATTCCCAACACAAAGACGATATTGTTTCGGTTGTAGAGCAGAACCGTCAATACCTGGGGCAAGTGGATTTAAATGCGCAATCAGATGAAGTCTGGGAATTTTATGATGAAACCTTAAAGAAATTGCGTGACCATGGTGGAAAACTGGTCAGGCTTGATGCCTTTGCTTATTTGCATAAAGAACCCGGTAAGGCAAATTTTTTTAATGAACCCGGCACCTGGGAGTATCTGAATAGACTGAAAAAGATCGCGGATAAGTATGGCTTGATTCTCCTGCCAGAAATACATTCTGAATATGGGGCTGGTCTGCATGAAAAAGTGGCGTCGAAAGGATTCCCTATTTATGACTTTTTCTTTCCGGGTTTAGTGATTCACGCACTGGATTGGGGGACAAATAAGCATCTTCTACGATGGATCAACGAAATCATCGAAAAAAATATCCAGACAATCAACATGCTAGGTTGTCATGATGGCATCCCTGTTCTTGACCTGAAAGGTAAAACTAATAAAGACGGTTCAAAGGATGGTTTATTAAGTGATGATGAGATTGATGCTGTTATTGAAAGAATCATAGACAGAGGTGGTAGAGTAAAAGACTTGTATGGAGCGGATGGTAAGAAAATATCCTACTACCAGGTCAATGCAACATTTTTCAGTGCTCTGGGCGAAGACGAGCGCAAGCTGCGTCTTGCCCGGGCTATTCAAATGTTTATGCCGGGAATACCGCAAGTATGGTATCTGGATTTGTTTGCTGGCAAGAACGATTATGCAGCAGCAGATAAAGGTGGTACGGGTGGTCACAAAGAAATCAATCGCACTACGCTTTCCAACAATGATATCAAACAAGGCCTAAAACAGATTGTAGTGCGAGAACAGCTGGAAATTATGAGGCTGCGTAATACATCGCCTGCTTTTGACGGTGAATTGACGATTGGCAGTACTGAAGAGCATCGACTACATTTAAGCTGGAAACATCAACAGTATGTAGCGACTCTGGAAGCAGACTTGCGCGACTTTAGTTTTAGTATTACCCATATAGACAAAACCGGAGATAGAAGTGTGCTGTCATATCGCTAGAATGCATTATCTGAGCCGATATGGCTTCCCGTAAAGGATCAACATGAAAATATTAGCAACTGATTTAGATAGAACACTGCTCCCAAATGGGCAATGGCAAAGTGACAGCGAAGCCATCACCCTGTTTAATAAACTCACAGAAAAACACGATGTGCTCGTGGTATATGTTACCGGTCGTAATCTTGCGCTTACCGAGAGTGCGATAAAAGAATTCGGCGTCAGATATCCCGATATCCTGTGCGGCGATGTGGGTACGTCGATTAGAAAATATAAAAATGGTGAATGGCAATTTGATGATGGCTGGGTTGATCATGTCAAACAGCACAGCCCAAGATGGAATGCAAGTTTAATAAGAGAAGCCGTTGCCGGAATTAATGGAATAAAGGAGCAGGAAAGCGAACACCTCAACCAGTTCAAGCAAAGCTATTATGTTGAGCATGAAAAAAAAGATCAGATTTTAGATAAAGTCAATGAACGGGTAAAAGACAAGTTTGATGAAGTCATTGTATACAGCTTTGATTCACAGGACGGAAAGGGTCTACTCGATTTTTTACCCGCAAGCGCAACCAAGCAGACTGCCCTGGAATATGTGGCCGAGGAGTTCGGTGTAACCAAAGAAGATGTTGTATTCTGCGGGGATAGCGGCAACGATATTTTTCCACTGACCGCAGGATTTAATGGTGTACTTGTGAAGAATGCCGATGATCAACTGGTTGAAAACGTCAACAGGGCAATGCAGCTTAATCCTGAATTAAAAGTGTATTTTGCAAAAGG
>JBFHPZ010000431.1:0-2819 GCA_041592495.1 Gammaproteobacteria bacterium
AGGGATGCCAGACGACGGATAGATCACGATGGATGTAACTGTTATTGGACATGAGATTAAAGTACCGGAACGCCAAACCTGGAATACATTATCAGGCATATGCACATTTTTTGAAACGTGTGGCGTTCCGGTAAAGTTTTATGACAGGGACAAATTGTCCCAGATGTTCAGAGTGGCTTCTGCCTGGTTCAATGTATAAAAGTGTAAACCCGGCACACCGGCATCTACCAGGCGTTGACACATATCGGTAACGACATCGGTGCCATAGGCCTTGATGGATTCAACATCATCCCCATAAGCCTGCAATCGCTTGGCCAGCCACTGTGGAATTTCAGCACCACAGGTTTCCGAGAAACGGGCGAGATTACTGTAATTGGTAATGGGCATAATGCCGGGAATGATGGGAATGCTTACGCCCATTTTTTCGCAGCTTTCGACAAAACGGAAATAGGCATCGTTATTGTAGAAATACTGGGTAATAGCCGAGTTGGCGCCGGCTTCAACTTTTCGTTTGAAGTTTTCCAGATCCCTGGTTGCGCTTTTAGCCTGAGGATGAAACTCGGGATAGGCCGCTACTTCCAGTATGAAATGATCACCATGTTGCTGGCGAATAAAGCTCACCAGTTCATTGGCGTATCTGAATTCACCCGGTGAGTACATGCCCGAGGGAATGTCGCCGCGTAATGCAACAATACGCTTGATGCCCTGTTGCTTGTAGTTATCCAGTATTTCGCTAATCAGTTCTTTGGTTGAACCAATGCAGGATAAATGCGGCGCGACATCTATGCCGGATGTCTGGTGAATTTGATTCACCGCTTCAAAGGTGCGATCGCGAGTAGTGCCACCGGCACCAAAAGTCACAGAAAAAAATTCAGGATTAATGGCCTGCTTCAGTTTCTGGCTGGTGGCCAGAAGTTTTTCCATGCCCTGATCTGTTTTGGGCGGAAAAAATTCACAACTGAAACTGGGCGAGTGATTTTGTTTTGAATTCATCAAAGTTCACCTGCGGTAAACTGACCCAGAGGCAAGAGTCACAGAGGGAACACAAAGTATATCTTTATGTTCCCGTGTCTCTGTGTCATGTTGCAACAAGAATTAGTAACGGTAATGACCTGGCTTGTAGGGGCCATCCACAGGTACGTTAATGTAATCCGCCTGTTCTTTCGACAAGGTTGTCAGATTGACGCCGATTTTCATCAGGTGCAAACGAGCAACTTTTTCGTCCAGAATCTTTGGCAGAACATATACCTTGTTTTCGTATTTGTCGTTGTGATTAAAGAACTCAATCTGTGCCATAACCTGATTGGTAAAGGATGCAGACATCACAAAGCTGGGGTGACCCGTGGCGCAACCCAGATTTACCAGGCGACCCTTGGCAAGCACGATAATTCTTTTGCCATCTGGGAAAATAACGTGATCAACCTGGGGTTTGATTTCTTCCCACTCATATTTCGCCAGTGATGCGATATCGATTTCGGAATCGAAATGACCAATGTTACAAACGATGGCTTCGTTTTTCATGGTGGCCATATGGTCGTGGTTAATGACATTCACATTGCCGGTGGTGGTGACGAAAATATCACCCTGGTTGGCAACGTCATCCATCTTCACTACACGATAGCCTTCCATTGCTGCCTGCAATGCACAAATCGGATCGATTTCGGTGACCCATACAGTGGCACCCATGCCGCGGAATGCCTGGGCACAGCCTTTGCCCACATCGCCATAACCCAGCACCACACAAATCTTGCCGGCAATCATCACATCGGTTGCGCGCTTGATGCCGTCGAGTAATGATTCGCGACAACCGTAAAGGTTATCGAATTTGGATTTGGTGACCGCATCGTTGACGTTCATGGCGGGGAATAACAACTGGCCTTTGTCCTGCATTTGATACAGGCGATGCACACCGGTAGTGGTTTCTTCAGTAACGCCCTTGATGCTCTCGGCCATGCGCTGCCATTTGGTATTGTCCGCTTTCAAATTGTTGCGTAGCACATTCAGGATGGCTGTCCATTCTTCATTGTCACCGGCCTTGTCGGCAGGAACCTTGCCAGCTTTTTCAAATTCAACGCCCTTGTGGATCAGCAAAGTGGCGTCGCCACCATCATCCAGAATCATGTTGGGCATCTGACCATTGGGCCAGTTCAGCGCCTGTTCGGTACACCACCAGTATTCTTCAATGGTTTCGCCCTTCCAGGCAAACACAGGAATACCTGCAGCAGCAATGGCGGCAGCAGCCTGATCCTGGGTAGAGAAAATATTACAGGAAGCCCAGCGAACTTCTGCGCCCAGGTCCACCAGGGTTTCAATCAGAACGGCCGTCTGAATAGTCATATGCAGACTGCCGGTAATGCGTGCGCCTTTCAGCGGTTTTTGATTGCCGTACTCTTCACGCAGCGCCATCAGGCCCGGCATTTCAGTTTCGGCAATATGGATTTCCTTGCGGCCCCAATCGGCCAGGGAAATATCAGCGACTTTATAATCAGTGAATGCAGCACTCATGATCATCTCCTAAGTAAAACCTGAATTCAGGTTTGGGTTAAGAAATGAGCGCCGTTTTTAACGTCTGAGCCTGGCCCTCATGCAATGCATGAGGAGCTGCAGCGCCCCTCAGAAATGTTTAAATTTTACTTACTTAATACCAGCACCTTCGCGCAGCATGTCTGCTTTGTCGGTACGTTCCCATGGCAGGTCGATGTCTTCACGACCGAAATGGCCATAACTTGCCGTCTGGCGATAAATCGGGCGTAACAGATCCAGCATGGTGATGATGCCCCAGGGGCGTAAATCAAAATGTTCACGCACCAGTTTAATAA
>JBFHPZ010000432.1:0-2814 GCA_041592495.1 Gammaproteobacteria bacterium
GACATATTGTGTAGCTATATCTACCCAGGGTGGTCTCGTATTTTGTTCTGACTCACGTACCAATGCGGGTCCGGATATGTTGTCCAGTTACAGCAAAATGCATGTATTTAATCCGAGTAATGATTGCGTGTTTGTCATTCTGGCGGCCGGTAACCTAGCAACAACCCAGGCTATCCTGAGCCGTATCGAGCTGGACATGGAAGAAACCAACAAGCCCAGTTTGCGAACCTGTAGCAAAATGATCGAAGCGGCACGCTATGTCAGCCAGGTCAGCCGTGAAGAAGTGGAAGAGGCCCAGGCCGCCACAGCGGCAGCCAATGTCGATACCACCGTGTCGCTGATTTTTGGTGGCCAGATAAAAGGTGCACCGCCCGCCATCTATATGATGTATTCCGCCGGGAACTTCATCAGTGAATCCGATGAAAGACCTTTCCTACAAATTGGCGAAAGCAAATATGGCAAGCCGATTCTGGATCGAATCATTACCCGCCAGACATCCCTGGAAGATGCCGCACGCTGCGCCATTGTATCCATGGATTCCACCATTAAATCCAATGCGACTGTGGGACCACCGATCGAAGTGCTGGTTTACGAAAAAGATACTTTTGAAACCGATCACTACATCAAGATGGAAGAAGACGACAGCTACCTGCGGGAAATCAAGCAGGCCTGGAACGAGGCATTGAGTAATGCGTTTGTTAAATTACCCCTGTTTCACTGGGAAAAACGCACAGCGCATAATTTACAGGCAGTGGTTACCGAGCACTTTAATTCCGGTAAAACATAGTCAGGACTAATTCCATTAAATGTCTATACGAGTCGCTATTCGCCACAAAACTATTTATGAGTATGATCGGGCGGTAGCGCTCTCGCCGCACCTGATCAGGCTACGGCCGGCTGCACACTGTCGCACACCTATCCTTAGTTACAGCCTCAAGGTATTACCCGAAAAACATTTTGTTAACTGGCAACAGGATCCTTTTGGAAACTTCGTCGCCCGTTATGTATTCCCGGAAAAAATTCGCAAACTCACGGTGGATGTCGAGCTGATCGCCGAAATGACGGTGATCAACCCCTTCGATTTCTTTGTTGAAGATTACGCCCATGACTGGCCTTTTGAATATGATGATCTGTTGGCCCATGAACTGGCACCCTATTTAAAGATTCAGGAAAACAGCAAGGCATTGCGGGAATATGTGGCGACTATCGAACGCAAACCCAGTGTCACCGTGGATTTTCTGGTGGCACTCAATCAGCGTTTGCAGCAGGAAATCGGCTACAACATTCGCATGGAGGCGGGTATTCAGACCTGCGCCCAGACCCTGAAAAAACGCACCGGCTCCTGTCGTGATACCGGCTGGTTACTGGTGCAGATTGCCCGTCATCTGGGTTTGGCCGCTCGTTTTGTATCCGGTTATCTGGTGCAGTTGACCGCGGATGTAAAATCCCTGGATGGTCCCTCCGGAACGACAGTGGACTTTACCGATCTACACGCCTGGGCGGAAATCTATGTACCCGGCGCCGGCTGGGTTGGTCTTGATCCCACCTCCGGGCTGTTTGCCGGAGAAGGCCATATCCCCCTGGCCTGTACTCCGGACCCGGTTTCCGCCGCCCCGGTGACCGGCTATCTGCTGGAAGCCTGTGAAACCAACTTCATTTTCGATAACAGCGTCACCCGTATTCACGAAGATCCCCGTGTTACCAGGCCCTATAGCCATGATCAATGGCAAGCGGTGATGGCGCTGGGAAATCAGGTTGATGCCGACTTGCAACAGCAGGATGTACGCCTCACCCAGGGTGGTGAGCCCACCTTCGTGTCCATAGATGATCTGGATGGTGCTGAATGGAATACCGCAGCCCTCGGGCCCCACAAGGAGCAGCTGGCACGTCAATTATTACAACGGTTGAGACAACGCTTCGCACCGGGGGCCCTGTTACATCATGGCCAGGGCAAATGGTATCCGGGTGAAGAATTGCCGCGCTGGGCTTATAGCTGCTTTTTTCGTAGCGATGGTGAACCCCTGTGGCAGGATCAATTCTTGCTGGCTCCAGACAAGGCGGGCAATGTCAGCCAGGCCGATGCGGAACGCTTTGCCCGGGTTTTCATGGCCAAGCTGGGCCTGAAAGATAACAGCCTGATCCCGGCCTACGAAGATGCCGCCCATTATCTGCGCCAGGAATCCGCCCTGCCCAGGGATCTGGATTCGGGTAAGGCAGATCTGAAAGATCCCCTGGAGCGTCGGCGTTTAGCGAAAATCCTTCAGACCGGGCTGGATGAAATCACCGGTTATACCATTCCCCTGGCCTGGCTGCCGGAGGAAAATGGCTGGTTTTCCATGCCCTGGCCCCTGCGCCGCGATCGTCTGGTCCTGTTACCCGGCGATTCGCCCATGGGGTATCGCCTGCCACTGGATTCTCTACCCTGGAAAGCCCGTCGCAAACGCATTCAGCCTGAACGGGACAGTTTCGAGGAACGTGGCGCCCTGAGTTCCGCCAGTGAAATTGCCAAACGCTATTCCCTGTTTAGCAGCCTTAAACCCATCGGTCCGTTACAGGAACAACCCCTGGCGGATGATGAAAAAATCATGGAAGACATACCTCATACCGCCATATGCGTGCAGCCGAGGGATGGCCGGCTCTGGGTGTTCCTGCCGCCCATGACCCATCTGGAACACTGGATTGAGTTGATCGCGGCACTGGAAGCGACGGCCCGCGAATGCCAGTTGGCCATCAATCTGGAAGGCTATGAGCCGCCCTCCGATCCACGCCTGCGGAAACTCGCCGTGACGCCGGACCCAGGGGTGATCGAAGTCA
>JBFHPZ010000433.1:0-2810 GCA_041592495.1 Gammaproteobacteria bacterium
ATTGTGATATTTCTCTCTCGGTCTATTGCGACGACATTCATAAAAACCGGGAAGACAATCATCCATTGCCTTCCCGTGAGATTATCGTCAGGGAATACTGTACGGCTAAAATAAAGTCCGTACCCAAAACACCTGTAACTCATTGATTTTGGGTTACAGGCCGCTAATAATAAAAAATAAAGTCCTTACTTGGAAACCGTCTTCAACAAATTCACAGCTATAAAAGAAAAATAATGTTCTTACTTTGCCTTAAAGTGGCTGGAAACTCTGATTTAAAGAAGCTTCTTTTCAAACACATGGTCAATTGTCTTTCCATTCCAATGGTATGACAAATGGGGTCCCTGCCTGGGAATAGAGATTGCCGGTGGCCGCATTGCAGCTATGCATTCTCCTCCCGAATCCCTTACGCTTGGATATACCAACCCCCATGAACCATCCTGCTTCATACGCAAGCCAAACTGCTGAGAAAGTGCCCAGTTATCCGAATCCAGTAAGAAGTCATATTCAGATGAACGGACATCATGCAACGGTTTAATAATTTCACCTATATAAACCCGCATATCGATTTCACCTGGCTCTTCCTTTGTACTGCTCAGGAACTGTGCACGGTGGTAGCGTGTTTCAGCAATCGCTGTTTCCAGCGTTTTCGAGGCATAGTAAATACCATAACTGCCGTCACTAAAGCGGCTTTCTATACCAATATGAGTGAAGGCCGCCATGACAGGCGTAGATCCAGGCCCCGAAACACGATCCTCAGGTTGCACCAACGTAATTTGTCCCGCCTCTTCCCGCAATCTATCGTTTGTAAGTGACTCGATATAAAAAGCTTCCTCCATGAGAGCAGGATCAACCAGGCCTTCAAAGAAATTAATCGGTGGAAACTTCGATGGAATAATGCGGAACTGGCTATCCCAGTCCAGTTCCACCACCGGCGGGTATTGATCCGTCATAACCCTCGTTGAGCATCCAGATAGCGGCGTACATCCGCTATATCCGCTAAGGAGCCACTTAACATACGTTCCAGAGCCGACTGGCCATTGAATAAGGGGGCAGCATTGGGTTTGTTGATCCACTCATCAGCCGCCCTGGCTGAGGGTAGCAATATGTTCAGTGCTTTATGAATTCCCATGAGATAACTTATACGATCCAGTGTATCGCGACTCAAACGACTGGCCGTTTGGTGTGCTTTCCAGGCAAAGAATGTCGATTCAGGCGGCTCTCCCAGGAGCACACGCTCCTGTTTCGCATTCAAATGCCAACGGTGGCTTAAATTAAAGAACACCTGAAGCGCGGCACTCGCAACTCGTTTCGGATCATGCTGTATTTGGTGCTGGTTTAATCGCATATAAACACTCCGCTAATAGAGCATATTCCAATATTACTCTAAATATAGAGCAAAATACAATCATTGCCTAAATAGCCATCCCTCTAGCGTCAAATGCCATTAATAACCTTAGAAAACCAAAACAAACCAACAAATGACAGGTAACACCATGAAAATATTAGAAATTTCACGAGAAGAGCTGTATCAGCAGGTATGGACAACGCCCATGTCGAAATTAGCCAAAAAGTACGGCCTGTCCGATCAGGGCCTTGCCAAGAAGTGTAGGAAACATCAGATTCCGCGCCCTCCTGTTGGCTATTGGGTAAAGCTGGCGAATGGCAAGAATGTTGCCAAACCCCCACTACCAGAAGTTACAGATCCAATTCTACAAACTGTAATTTTTTATCAAGAATCACAACAAAAGCGAGCACCCAATCATGCATTGCCACCGGAGCAATATCCGCAAATCAAAAAAGCGGAAGCATTCTCTGTACCAGCCAAGATTTCATCGTATCACCCACTTGTTAAAGCCTCGATCGAAGCATTCAAGGAGCGCACTACCGATCGATATGGCTTTCTAATACCGCATTACTTAAAAAACACACATCTTGATATCAAAGCCACACAAGGCACTATCAAGCGTGCGCACTATCTTATGCACATCCTGATCACTTTATTTAACAGCGTCAGCTGGTCCGTCAAACGAGATGACTCAGGTTATAGTAAACATGGCCGAACTTACGTAGTCATTGGCGATGAAGAAATTGAATTCCAAATTAAGGAAAAAATTCGACAAATACCACATGTGTTGACTGAAGCAGAGAAAAAAAACAGATATGCATATCCCCAAAAATATGATTACCTGTCTACAGGCAAATTGAGTCTCCAGCTCAGTAATACTTATATAGAAGGGGTTCGCAAAGCCTGGGTGGATGACGCAAAGTCACCACTCACCGATAAACTGCCAGAAATCATACAAAATCTTATTTTAGCTGCCGAGATCATCAAACAGAAACGGCTTGAACGTGAAGAACAATACAGAAAATGGGAAGAAGAACGCAAACACGCTGAACAATTAAGGAAACTACAAAAGATTGATATTGACCGCCTGAATTTGCTCTTTGAAGCCAGTGAAAGGTGGAACAAAATACAGAAAGCTCAACAATTTCTCCGGTTAGTAACTCAGTCGATCGACAAGGGCGAGATCACGCCAACAGATGAAATTCATGCCTGGATTGAATGGGTGACCCAGAAACTGTCGAGTCTAGCACTCCCAGTAATTCTTCATGAAACAGTCAACAAGCATGCAAAACTCGGGCAGATGCATTTTGTTTATGAATCGTAATGACTCAGGCCAGATCTGCCAGTGACCGACATGTCTATGGATAACTGTCAGATCAGATTTAAGCTTCTACACATGAATCCCAAGATGTCGTCTGCTGCCCAAAGATCACCTTCTAGTTATTCTGACTGCTGTTGATCCAAA
>JBFHPZ010000434.1:0-2804 GCA_041592495.1 Gammaproteobacteria bacterium
CGACATTCAATAATATTTAGCATGAGGTGAAAAGATGAGACCCAGTGGACGCGCACCCGATGAGATGCGCAAGGTTAGCATCACCCGTAATTACACCATGCATGCAGAAGGTTCTGTCCTGGTAGAGTTTGGTAACACCAAGGTCCTGTGCACCGCAAGCGTTGAAACAAAAGTACCCGGCTGGTTACGCGGCAAAAATCAGGGCTGGGTAACGGCAGAATATGGCATGCTGCCCCGCTCCACCGGCACCCGCACCTATCGCGAAGCCTCCAATGGCAAACAGGGTGGCCGCACCCTGGAAATTCAACGCCTGATTGGTCGTTCATTACGCGCTGCTGTTAACCTGGAAGCGCTTGGCGAACACAGCATTACTCTTGACTGCGATGTGATTCAGGCTGATGGTGGCACACGCACCGCCTCCATCACTGGCAGTTATGTTGCCCTGGCAGACGCAATCGATCATATGCTGAAAAAAAACATGATCAAAAAAAATCCCTTGTTTGGTCATGTTGCATCCATCTCGGTAGGCATTTATCAGGGCACGCCGGTTCTCGATCTGGATTATGCAGAAGACTCCAATGCCGAAACCGACATGAATATTGTGATGAACGATGCCGGTGCTTTTATCGAGTTACAAGGCACAGCCGAAGGTCATGCATTCCGAAAAGATGAACTGGATGCCATGATTGCATTGGCACAAAAAGGTATAAACGAATTATTTTCCGCACAGGAAAAGGCGCTCAACCCATGAAAAAAGTTGTTCTGGCCAGTGGCAATGCTGGCAAGGTTCGTGAAATCAATAAACTGTTATCCGTTTATGATTTTGAAGTCCTTCCACAAACCAATTTCAATGTTCCGGAAGCAATTGAAGATGGTTTGAGCTTTGTAGAGAACGCCATCATCAAGGCACGCCACGCAGCAAAACTAACAGGACTGCCTGCAATTGCCGATGACTCAGGCATCGAAGTGGATGCATTGAATCATGCGCCTGGTATTTATTCCGCACGTTATTCCGGCGAAGGCGCCAATGACAAACGCAATAATGAAAAAATGCTGAAAGAACTCGAAGGTGTTAGCGAGGCCGATCGCAGTGCACGCTACCAGTGTGTAATGGTTTTTATGCGTGACGGCAACGACCCCATGCCCATTATCGGCCAGGGTTCACTGGAAGGCCGCATCCTGACTTCTCCGGTTGGCGAAGGCGGATTTGGTTATGATCCAATTTTTCATTTGCCTGGTCATAAATGTTCCGCAGCTGAATTGACTCTTGAAGAAAAAAATATAATCAGTCATCGCGCCAAGGCTCTGAATGCGCTACTGGTGCAACTAAAACAGGCCGGCATCATTAAATAATATGCCTGTTTTATGTTGTGGCGAAATTGTACTGGAAGAACTGCGCGATCTACTCGGCAAATTCGGTTTAACAATTAGTATCGTCGATCACAATAAAGACATACCCGGCAGCTGGTTCGGCGATAGCGAAGCCGGGCTTATAGACAATCAATTATTTATTCGCATGGACACTCCCGTTCATTCCGCATTACATGAAAGCTGTCATTATGTTTGTATGGATAGCGAACGACGGAAGAATCTTCATACCAATGCAGGCGGTGGTTATGATGAAGAAAACGGAGTTTGTTACCTGCAAATTCTGCTTGCGGATTACATCAAGGGTTTTGGTCGCGATCGCGCTTTAGAAGACATGGATGAATGGGGTTATACCTTTCGCCTGGGATCGAGCCGCGCCTGGTTCGAGCAGGATGCGGAAGATGCACATGACTGGTTACTGCAACATCGCCTCATCGATAAAGACAACACCCCAACATGGATGCTACGGAATTAAAAACCAGATTAGGTGGCGGCGAACCCGGAACCTATATTCTCTGCCTGCATTTAAGACAATCCCAGGACATTATCATTGGCAAGCTTGGGAATTTCCACTTCAACAAAGGCTATTACTATTACGTTGGCAGCGCCTTTGGCCCCGGCGGTGTTGCAGCACGTTGCAAGCACCATATTGGCATTTCTGCAAAACCACGCTGGCATATTGATTACCTGCGTGCGCAGTGTCAATTAATATCTATTTGCTTCAACACCAGTATTAAACATCTGGAACACGACTGGGCAAACCAGCTCGGTAAAACATTATCCCATCCGATAGCAAAATTTGGTTCATCCGACTGTTCATGCAACAGTCATTTATTCTTTTCGAAAACAGCAATTTCACTGGCTGATATTTTCAAAGCCATTTGCTGTATTAATCTCCAGTAGCCACTCCTGCGCTTCCTGCACCCACGGCATACCGTACATCCTGTAAATAAAAAAGGGCGGATTAACCGCCCTTTTATTCGTTCCATACAAACAAACTATGGCGCTATCACACTGGTATCAGTGATATCGATATCTGCTCCATCAGAATTAAAGTAAATTCCCATGATAGATTGCATTTCAGCAAAGGTTTCAGCCGAAGCACTTACTGTCGAAATTCCTGTAGTGTTGCTAGGCGTCAACAGTGAGCCGTGATGGCCAGCGCTGAACTTAACAATATGCTGCAAATTTGAACCTGACGTATCAACTGATACCTGGGTCAAACCCATGAGCAAGGCCAATGGCTCCGTACCTGACAATGGTGCAGCAACTGTTCCGGTGGTGTCATTACCATCCGGGACTGTGTTAGGAATCACCAGATCCGATGGCGAACCAGAGCCACCAACCACTTCAAACATTAACAGTCGACGAGCATTGATGGCACGATTGCCATCTGTATCTCCCATAGTGCCATTGGCGTAATTTACACGATCGGC
>JBFHPZ010000435.1:0-2799 GCA_041592495.1 Gammaproteobacteria bacterium
ATACCCGGTAGTTTTGATGTTGTTGTATCCGGCTTGTCTTTGCACCATTCAACACAGTCTGAGTTGTGGTCTGTTTTCAGAAAACTCTATTTAAGCCTGAATCAAAATGGTGTCTTTATTAACGCGGATCAGATTCTTGGAAGAACGCCAGAAATAGAGAAAGTTTACGAACAGGCCTGGCTACAACAGGCGAAAAACAACAAGTGTACAGAAGCAGAAATTAACATTGCACTAAAACGAATGGAATCTGATAAGACACTGCCTTTATCTATTCAACTGAAACTTTTAGAAAAAGCAGGATTCGCCAGGGTTAACTGTTGGTACCAGTATTATAGATATGCAGTCTATTCCGGAATTAAATCCAATTAAATGAATCGATCAATGAAAAACAATATGAAGCTAATGTTTTTTAACTTTTTGATTATATTGAATTCAGGCCTGCATTTTCCAGCCTGAATAAAAGGGTGCGCTGATGATCTGCGACAGTACCTGTGCCCAATCATTGCCTGACAAAATGCGAGTGCAATAAACACGGGAATTATCCACTGATGAAGTGACTCACCGTGCCAATATCTCGATGGACTTTGAAATAGAAACGATAACCAAATAATGATGCAACTTCAGCTTTATCAAATCGATGCCTTTGCCAATAAATCATTTGAAGGCAATCCTGCAGCTATTTGCCCACTTGATGAATGGTTGCCGGATGATATGTTACAGGCCATTGCCATGGAAAATAATCTGTCGGAAACCGCTTATTATGTGGCCACTGAACAAGGATATCATCTGCGCTGGTTTACTCCGCTGGCAGAAGTGGATATGTGCGGTCATGCCACCCTGGCGGCTGCCTATGTGTTATTCAATATATTGGCTTATGATAAACCTGAAATCCGCTTTGAAACCCGTAGCGGTATGTTAACTGTCACCCTTACAGGTGACTGGCTGGAGATGGATTTTCCTGTACAGACACCAGTGGAATGTGAAATACCGGATCAAATTACCAGGGCTTTTGGCGTAACACCACAAAGATGTCTTCGTGCCATGGACTACATTGTGGTATTCGATGATGAACAACTTGTTCATGCAGCAAAACCAAATTTGTTGCAGTTGTGCGAACTTGATTTACGTGGCGTAGCAATTACTTCCCGGTCTCGCGATTACGATTTTATAAGCCGATTTTTTGGCCCTAAAGTGGGTGTTAATGAGGACCCCGTAACAGGTTCTGCGTTTACCCAACTGGTGCCTTATTGGTCAAATATACTGGGTAAAACCGAATTTCTGGCGAAGCAGGTATCTGCCCGTGGAGGTGAAGTTAAATGCAGTTTGCTGGGGAATCGGGTAAAAATATGCGGAAAAGCTGTAAGATACATGGTGGGCACCATAGATATTTAGCGTAACAAACGGCCAGCATTTTGCCGTGAAACCTGTGCACCATCTTTCATATTCACCTGTAACACAATCTGTTCACAAAGCAGATCCACTTCTTGATCCAATATATGTAAAACCTGGATCACGCCTGTTTTGGTGACAATAGCGAATAATTTTCCATATTTTTTCTATACTTAAGGTGTTTACAGCAATTCACTGAAGCGAATGAGACTGTCGAAACCTGCTATATCAATCCTGCTTTTACTTACACTTTTTTCCCAGATGACATGGGCGGCTAACGCTGATGCTGATAAAACATCGGTTTTTGAAACCGCTATGGCAGCCTATGACAAAAAAGATTATGTCACAGCATTAATGATGTGGTTGCCGTTGGCGGATGGCGGAGACAAGGAAGTGCAGTTTATGCTGGGGAAAATGTATCTTGAACAACAGGGTGAAGCCAAAGATGTTGATAGAGCTATCTACTGGTATCAACAGGCTGCGAACCAGGGGCATCATGAAGCGCAAACCACCCTGGGCATGATGTATTTGAATGGTGAGGAAGTTGAGGAGAATCCACAACTGGCGGCGAAATATTTATTACTGGCAACACGTAATGAATATGCACATATAAAATCAGCCATTGAAATACAACAAGAAGTCGAAAAAATTAAAATCGATGAAACAGCCGACTTTGAGAAAGGTATGGATGCCTATCGTAAACAGGACTACACCACTGCACTGATGTTGTGGTTGCCATTGACCGTGACGGGTAATGCCGATGCGCTATACATGCTGGGTAAAATGTATCTGGAGCAACCCGGTGAACGCAGGAATCCCCTTAAGGCGGAATACTGGTTTAAACGTGCGGCTGAACTGGGGCAGGCAGATGCCCAAATGGCACTAGGCTTAATATATTTTGAAGGCAAGGATATTCAAAAGAATCTTACCCTGGCATCCAGATGGTTACTCAAGGCATCCAATAACACCAGTAAATCGGTAAAAATTGCCGGCAGGAATAAGAAGCCGGCGGTTTCCGCCAAGAGCAGAAAAAAAGAACTTACCCCTTTTAACAAAGGCATGATTGCTTATCAGAACAAGGACTATGTTTCTGCGCTGATGTTATGGCATCCACTGGCAATACAAGGTAATACAGACGCGGAATTAATGCTGGGAAATTTGTATATGCGCGAGGAAGGTATTTACAAGGACCCTGTATTAGGCATGGCCTGGTATCAAAAAGCCATTGCAAAAAAAGATATAAAAACCACCAAAACCCTGGGGCTTATGTATCTCTATGGAGATGATATTAAAAAGAATACCGGGCGTGCCATCGATTTATTGCAATTGGCAGCACGCGAGGGAGATATTGAAGCCCAGTTTATGCTGGGCAATATTTATTTTCATGGTGAGGTAACACAGCAAAATCTA
>JBFHPZ010000436.1:0-2798 GCA_041592495.1 Gammaproteobacteria bacterium
ACCGACCCAATCGCTGGTCAGATGAACAAATTCGGGAAGAACATCGGTTTACCGAGGCGCTGCATCAGCTGGATATTCCCGTGGTAGCTCCCTGCCGTTATGACGATGAAACATTGCTGCAATACCAGCAATACCGTTATGCCATCTATCCCCGTGTAGGTGGCCGCACACCGGAACTGGACAATCCGGATCACTTAAAGCGCCTGGGCCGGTTTCTGGGGCGCATTCACGCCCTGGGTATGAGTCAGCCCTATAAATATCGCCTCACCCTCGATATACAAAGCTACGTGGTTGAGCCATCAGTCTTTATTCTGCAACATCAGTTCATTGCTGATTACTTAAAACCCGCCTATCAAAGCCTGATTGCAGATATTACAAGCCTGCTAAAACAACGACTGGCAGGTGTAACTTATCAAGCCTTGCGACTACATGGGGATTGCCACCCGGGTAACATCCTCTGGACCGATACCGGCCCGCTGTTTGTGGATTTCGATGACAGCCGTATGGGACCGGCCATACAAGACCTGTGGATGCTGTTATCCGGCAATACCATGGAACAGCAACAGCAGCTTGACCATATCCTGGATGGCTATTTTGAATTTCGCGATTTTAATCCGGCTGAACTGGCATTGATTGAACCCCTGCGCACCATGCGCATCATTCATTACAGTGGCTGGCTGGCACAGCGCTGGCAAGATCCGAGCTTTCCACTGAATTTTCCCTGGTTCAATACACCCAATTATTGGGAACAACATATTCTGGAATTGCGGGAGCAATATGCCCTGCTACAGGAGAATGAACGTTTAAACATTTAAATCAGCAACAATTCTCGCCAATCAAATTTAAGATAAAACATTACAATGTTAAGTTAAACAACTGTATTTTTTGGAAAAAGCCGCTAGAATTAGAAAAAAACGTACAACGGCTTATTAATATGAAACCCATTACACACCTCAGCCTGTTATTCGCATTTGGCTTACTGCTGTCACCGGCCGTATTTGCCGAACGCCCCGCCTCTTTTGATGAGCCCGAGGAAATCGCGCCAGTTAGCCCTGATGCTTCTTTTCAGCAGGACACATCTGCAAACAATGGTCGTCCAGCAGCTTATGACGTCACCACCAAAACCCAACAGAGTGGTGATGTACTTGCCATGCCCCAGGCACAGGATCAGACAGTAGCCGAACCTGAGCTGATGAAAAAACTCGATTTCCCCCGCCGAGGCATGAAACAGGATAAGGTACAGGAACAACTGGGGCGTCCGCTTGAAATCATTCCTGCGGTTGGCAAACCACCAATCAGTCGCTGGGTGTACGATGACCGAATTGTTTACTTCGAATATTCATCTGTCATCCATGTGGTTGCCCGTTAAAGTACAACCTTTCACCAGTACAATATGTCACCACCATGCATGACAACGAACCATTGTCCTGCATGGGCCTTCCACTCAACCTGCCATCGCCTGTCAGTCATTTGGATTCCGCATTATTACGCTCCAAAAACATTACACTGCATATCAAACGGGATGACCTGATTCATCCGGTTATACAGGGCAACAAATGGCGTAAGCTTAAATACAATCTCAAACACGCAAAACATCAACAGCAGAATACACTACTCACCTTCGGTGGCGCCTTTTCGAATCATATTCATGCGACCGCAGCGGCCGGTTACTGCTTTGGTTTTAAGACTATTGGCATTATCCGCGGCGAAGTGAAGGCCCCATTAAATCCAACCCTTCAGGATGCCACTGACTGGGGTATGCAATTACATTACGTATCCCGATCTGATTACCGACACAAACATGAACCTGCTTTTATTGATGCACTACATAAACAATTTGGGGATTTTTATTTAATACCCGAAGGCGGCAGCAATGCCGAGGCCATTCAAGGTTGCCGCGAAATTATTGATGAGCTGGATGAGGACTATGATGTTATTTGCGCTGCCACAGGTACCGGCGCAACCCTTGCAGGCATTATTCTAGCGAGCAATAACAAAAGCCGAGTGATTGGTTTTCCTGTATTGAAAAATGCACGATTTTTGTACACCGATATTGCACAACATTTACAACAAACAACTGGTAATCGTTTTGATAACTGGCATTTACAACTGGATTATCATTGTGGTGGATATGCAAAAGTCACGGCAGACTTGATTGAATTTATTTCTTCATTTAAACAGCAATTTGCTATCACGATTGAACCTGTCTATACCGGCAAAATGCTGTATGGGCTTTTTGATTTAATTCAGAAAGATCACTTTGAAGCTGGCAGCAAAATACTAGCGATTCATAGTGGTGGCTTACAGGGATTACGTGGATATGGTTGAGCTCTTAATGATGTGTAAATTTTTTCGGGAAGATAATGACATCGGCTTCATGCTGATTTTTTACGGTAACAACAGGCTGCCGTGAATTATCAATATTTCTCAGTGCATCATGCAAATCGGAGAATGACTCCATCATCATGCGTGAAATCGTAACGCAGCTATGAATGGCATTTTTACTGCGTCGTGTTTCCATATTGATGCGGAACATAAGTCCATTCAGGCGCTGCCTTAATCTTGCCGGCGCACTATCTATTAATCGCTGGCATAAATCACGTCGCAAGGCTTCAAGTGCTTCCGGATTATCCTGCGCCAGAGATTTAAGATAATCAAAGTCCGGTAGTTCCTGTCGCATTTCACCACTCCCGCAATAAACTGCTTGAATCCACTCTAACATCGATGACTGCTTGCCGCAATGCTACCAATCTGACGGACATTAAATGAAATAAAACAACAACTTACAATCAGATCAA
>JBFHPZ010000437.1:0-2792 GCA_041592495.1 Gammaproteobacteria bacterium
AACCGACGTTCCGCTCCCCAGAAACAACCCATACCAAAAATCACGGTTTGCATGGAATCGGGAAAAGGTGGTTTTATGGGGTGTCCATTTACGTAATGTTTGTTTGTAACCGGCATTGTTTCAGCGCGTCCTGGCAAGGCCTGTTCCTGGGTGGGCATGGTCGCCTTTTTGAATGCACCAAACATATGTTTTTCTCACTCAGCACAAATGACATTAATGAATTATGAATGATACAGCGCATTTGATTGCATAAATACGCGTACAAATTACGGAAATAGAGGCTGAATTCATTAGCAACCATTAATAATTAAAATTAAAAAATAAAAGCAGAAATATCGATTATAAACAGGCATTGTTTGATTACCCTGAATGGGGGGTGTTAATCTATTGAAATCATTGCATATAATTGAAATCACATCAAAATATTACTTGATTTATGCATGCAAATAGTGCAATTTCAAACTATGGATGATGCATCCATTTTTAAATAAATAAAATGAAGAACGTGATTAGAATACATGCGTGGGGGTATGAAAGCATGAACGATTCGATTGACAGACAACCAGTTAACGACAGACGATCAAGAATGCGTAAAGAAATCAAACAACTCATTTCTGAACGTAATGAGCTGTTATCACTCTACTGCGCTATTGCTGGTTGTGACGGCAAAAAAGACATGTCAACAAGTAAAATTGATCCCGATGCCTTGCAGGAGTTTTGCCAACTGCTCATAGATTATATCGCGACTGGCCATTTCGAACTTTATAATCGTATTTCAGAAGGTCAGGAACGGCGTCAGGATATGATTAAACTGGCCGACGCCATTTATCCTCGAATTGAACAGACCACCAAGGTTGCGGTTGATTTTAATGATCTTTTCGACGGTGGCAACAGCTACACCGACGATCTGGTTTCAATTCTCCCCGAGCATCTGTCCCGCCTGGGTGAAGAACTGGCAACACGAATTGAACTGGAAGACCAACTTATTAATACCCTGCTAACATCTCCTGCCAAATCACCGGAAATGGTCCAGTAAGGTCATTAATCAGTTATAAAAAAAGCCGGTGATACCGGCTTTTTTTATGCCCTGTGCTTGATCAGCCAACACTGATGAATTTTCGGGTTACGCTTAAAATCATCCGGAATGGTTTTAGCCGAAATATTATCGCAATTAAAATCTTCTAAAATTCCCTGATCCATCTTGAAACGGCGGAAATTATTAGAAAAAACCAGTAAGCCATCATCTGTCAATAAGTCCAGGGCCGATCGAATTAAGTAGACATGGTCTTTCTGAATATCAAACACCGATTCCATGCGTTTGGAATTCGAGAAAGTGGGTGGATCAATAAAAATCAGATCATATAACGGTTTTTTTGATTGTCTGGCCAGCCACTGTATACAATCCGCCTGAATAAATTCATGCTGCTTACCGGTGAAGCCATTGAGCTGGAAATTATCCTGGGCCCAGTCAAGATAGGTATTGGACATATCAACCGTAGTAGTCGATATAGCTCCTCCCGCCGCCGCATAAACGGAAACAGAACCGGTATAGGCGAATAGATTAAGGAAACGTTTGTCTTTTGACCATTGCTGAATTAAAGAACGGGTAATACGATGATCAAGAAACAGTCCGGTATCCAGATAGGATTCAAGATCAACATAAAACTTGAGACTGGTTTCATGCACCACAAAACGATGCTTCTGATAGTCTATTTTTTCGTACTGTGAATCACCTTTCTGTCGGCGTCGCGTTTTAAGAAAAATCTGGCTATTATCGATATTAAGCACTTCTGGAATCACATCCATGACCAGGCGTAATCGTTGATTGGCCTTTCGTGTATCTACCGTAGCCGGCGCCTCATATTCCTGAACATGAACCTTGTCTTTGTATATATCAATGGCAACTGCATACTCGGGAATATCTGCATCATATAAGCGGTAACATTCTATGTTTTCACGTTTGACCCAGCGTGAGAGATTTTTTAGATTCTTCTTTAGCCGATTACTGAAAGTGGAGCGCGCCTCTGCTTCCTGTTGCAAAATATTTTGCATCTGTTCAGGTGTGGGCGCCTCATTCATTCGATAATGAAATAAATTACATTTAATAGCCCCGTTATAAAGCGTATTCACTTTGTGGGCGCGCAATCCAATATTTTTGGCCAGTTCGATATTACCCGTGAATAAAGCCACTGACCATCCTGCATAATGTTTTTTCCAGCAGGTGCCTAAATCTGCATACAGATAGCTTAGGGTCTTAATTTCACCCAGGCGTTCACCATAAGGTGGATTGACGATGACCAGACCGGTATTCGTTGTTTCCGGGTCAGCACAGTCTTCCACCGGGCGTTGATCAACTTTGATGACATCATTAAAACCGGCAGCTTCAATATTTTTACGGGCGGCATGAACAACATCCAGAGACTGATCGTATCCCTGTATATTTAATGCCAGGGATTTTTTTGCTGCATGAGCTTCGGTAACTATTTGCTGCCAGATACCCGGTTGATGTCCCTTCCATTTAGTAAACCCAAAACGATCACGTCCAAGACCTGGCGCAATGTTCAACGCCATACTGGCGGCTTCTGTCAACAGGGTACCTGAACCACACATGAGATCATGTAATACCAGAGTTTCATTTGGCCAGCCTGCACGCAGCAATACAGCTGCCGCCAGATTTTCCTTCATCGGCGCTTCTACACTGGCTTTACGGTAACCACGCTTGTGCAAGGGATCTCCGGAGAGATCAATACTGACAACAGCTTTGTTACGGTTAATGTGTAAATTAATACGCA
>JBFHPZ010000438.1:0-2782 GCA_041592495.1 Gammaproteobacteria bacterium
AGAGCTGGACGCCAATATCGACCAGGCTTATAAAAAAGTACAATCAAACAATTAATTCAATCAGAAATAATCATAAATGAGCAAACAAAAGATCGACATTATTTTTGGTTTTCATGCCATCGAATCCGCCATTAATAATGATCCTGCCAACATCCTGGAAATCTGGGTAGAACAACACCGCCACGATCATCGATTGCAGCAACTCTTGGATAAAGTTTCTGCATTGGGTATAGGTGTTACCCACATGAAAAAAGCCGAGCTTGAACGGCGATGTAACAGTCAGAAAACCCAGGGTATAGCTGCACGCTACCGCATTGCCGAAGCGCGCTCCGAGAATGATCTGGATTCCTTGTTAAAAAGAGATCATCTTTTATTGCTGGTGCTGGATGGTATACAGGACCCGCATAATCTGGGCGCATGTATGCGCACCGCCGATGCCGCCGGTGTAGATGCAATCATTGCACCCAAAGATCGTGCCGTTGGGCTAACCCCTACGGTTAGAAAAGTTGCCTGTGGCGCTGCCGAAACAGTTCCCTTTTTTCAGGTAACCAATCTGGCAAGAACCATGAAACAATTACGTGATGAAGGCGTATGGATTGTCGGTACGGCTGGTGAGGCCGAGAAACTTATTTATGATGTTGACCTAAAGGGTAAGCTTGCCCTGGTGATGGGTGCAGAAGAAAAAGGTATGCGGCGATTAACCCGGGAAAATTGCGATCAGTTGATCAAGCTGCCAATGGCAGGACAGGTTGAAAGCCTTAATGTGTCTGTTGCCACCGGCATTTGTTTGTTTGAAGCCGTTCGACAAAGAAAGAACTGATGAAAAACCTGTCATTGCTGGTGCCGGGGTTGTTGGGGCCCTTACCGGAATTAAAAGACTATGCCGCAACCGTCCCGCGTTGTAATGTGCTTGAAAACTGGCTGGCCAGAGGCGAAAAAATATCAACATCCTGTACTAATTATTTTCAGCAACTGGCTGAGCTGCTCTCTATAAATAAAGATTTTTCAATTGCCCATGTGTCCGCATTAATCGATGGCTTTGATCCATCCCGGGGCTATTGGTATCGCGCAGATCCCGTACACTTTAAAACCGAAATGGATCACGCCATTTTGCTTGATCATGAGTTGCTGTCTGTTGAGCAGCATGAAGCTGATGCCTTGATGGATGTTTTTAATGCGCATTTCATGGAAGATGGCTTGCAGTTGTTTTCGCGGCAACCAGGTCGTTGGTATTTGCAATCCGCCATGCCATTTGAAATCACGGCAACACAATTACACGATGCCATTGGTAGAAATGTCACCCATTTCCTGCCTCAGGGGAAACATGCCATGCGTTGGCGTCGTTTTCTTAACGAAACCCAAATGTTGTTCCATCAACAAGCTGTGAATGTGCAACGCGAGTCATTAGGGAAACTGGCTATCAATAGTTTGTGGTTGTGGGGTGAAGGTAATGCCATGCATTATGATGACCACAAAACTTTCCAGTGGATGATGACTAACGAACCTATTGCCACCGGCCTTGCCAAAATTCTCAATATCGAAACCTGTGCACTGGATGAAATCAATAGCATGGCGGGTTTGCAGGGTAATGGCCTGTTGATTATTGATGAACTGCTGTCACCGGCCAGTTATGGTGATGTGGAAAAATGGGGACTGGCATTAGAAAAGCTCTGTGATTTATGGATTCAGCCTTTACAGCAATTATTACGAAAAGGCATAGTGCAACAGATTGATTTGTATAGTGCAGAAGGCAGGCTATTTAGAATGACACCACGCAGCCATTTTAAATTCTGGCGTCGATCGCCGCCATTGACTTCCTATATTTGTGATAATGCATAAACGTCTCATACATCGTATTGAAAAGTCACTGTCGCCGGAACTGGCAAATGCTGACTTGCATCCTGTGCTCAAGCGAATCTATTCCCATCGCAATATCATTCATTTGCAACAGGTGGAATATACCCTTGATCGATTGCTGGCTGTCGATCAACTCAAGGGCATGGATCAGGCCATGAATATTCTGGTGCCTGCGGTACAAGAAAATAAAAAAATTCTGATAGTGGGCGATTTCGATGCCGATGGCGCAACCAGCTCCGCAGTATGTTATCGCGCATTGAACATGATGGGTGCGAATCGTGTTGCTTACCTGGTGCCGAATCGATTTGATTTTGGTTATGGTTTAACACCGGAGCTGGTGGCTGTTGCCGGTAAAAATGTACCGGATGTTTTGATTACGGTTGATAATGGTATCTCGAGTAATGAAGGTGTTGCGGCGGCAAAAGCACTGGGCATCCAGGTATTGGTTACGGATCATCATTTGCCGGGAGAGAACTTGCCCGCGGCCGATGCCATAGTCAATCCAAATCAACCGGGTTGTGATTTTCCCAGTAAGAATCTTGCCGGTGTTGGTGTGATTTTTTATGTCATGCTGGCATTGCGCCAGGCATTACGCAATAACGGCTGGTTTAATGAACAGCGTGCCGAACCTAACATGGGTAAACTGCTGGACCTGGTTGCGCTTGGCACCGTTGCCGATGTTGTTCCCCTGGATGAAAATAATCGTATTCTGGTAGAGCAGGGATTAAAGCGCATACGTGCAGGCCAATGTTGTGTTGGTATTCAGGCATTGCTGGATGTGGCCGGTCGAGATTCGGCCAATATCGTCGCCTCCGATCTGGGCTTTGCAGTGGGTCCGCGTTTAAATGCTGCAGGTCGTCTGGAAGATATGTCCCTGGGCATCGAATGCCTGTTAACGGACGACATGAATACCGCCAGACGCATC
>JBFHPZ010000439.1:0-2781 GCA_041592495.1 Gammaproteobacteria bacterium
CATCGGGATTCATTAATCCAACGACTTTCTTTTGAAAAGCCATGATTGCGGCTACTGTTTTTGATTTTTCGGGGAACGCCCCCAGACTTCCATCTTCTTTAAGTCTTGCTATAGGTGAAATCAATTTGATTCTTTGATTTATGGCTTTTTGGACATTCAAAATATCCTGCTTATTGTTTTTCCCGCCTATACCTACAGATCCAGTTAGCACAACATCCATCATTGTTATCCCTATCAAGTTTTTTAGTTATAAAAAAGTTCTGACTGATTAGCGACTCGGCTTCATTATTCTTCACTATAGAAAGCAAATGAAGCATTATTGAATGCCATATTAGAAATGAAATTAGAATTTACTGTTATCAGATCAAGCACTAAGCTTTCCTTCTCTGTCATTATTCATTTCCTTATAGCTAAATTTATTATTGACACCGAATATTAGGTGTATACACCGGTTAATCAATAGATATTAGCGACTCTGTAACAGCCCTTTGCATTAAACTTTTTTAGCCAAACCTACCAGCGTCCCGCTTTCACAGCACCACCCTGCGGCGCATCCGGATTAAACCAGTCGAGTTTTTCTTTCAGTTTCACCACTTCACCAACGATGATTAATGTCGGTGGTTGCAGGTCATGCTTCTTAACGGTTTCCACCAGTGTTTCCAGCGTTGCAGTGATGGTTTTTTGTTCCGGTGTTGTTCCTTTTTGCACCAAAGCAACCGGTGTAGTTGCGGGCAAGCCGTGTGCAATGAGTTCTTTACACAATGTTGGCGCGCCGTGCAGCCCCATGTAGAACACCACGGTTTGGTTGGGTTGCGCCAGTGCCGGCCAGTTGAGATCAACTGTGCCGTCCTTGAGATGACCGGTGACAAACACACAGGCCTGGGAATAATCACGATGGGTTAGTGGAATACCGGAATAGGATGCACAACCAGCGGCGGCGGTAATACCTGGTACTACCTGGAAGGGCACGCCTTCCTGGGCCAGGGTTTCGATTTCTTCACCACCACGACCAAAGATAAACGGATCGCCGCCCTTGAGGCGCAATACACGCTTGCCTTCCTTGGCCAGGCGTACCAGCAATTGATTGATGTTTTCCTGCTGCATGGTGTGTTTGTCGCGTTCCTTGCCAACATACACCAGCTCGGCGTCGCGGCGTACCAGCTCGCGAATGGCGGGTGAAACCAGTCGGTCATACACCACCACATCGGCTGCCTGCATCAAACGTAAGGCACGGAACGTTAGCAGGTCAGGGTCGCCGGGACCGGCACCTACCAGATAGACTTCACCCTTGAATTCCCCCATGGCATCGCCGGCATTAATGGCTTTTTCCAGTTCGATTTCGGCTTCATCATCATGGCCGGTAAAAACTCGCTCGGCAATCGAGCCTTCTAAAACTGACTCCCAGAACATTCGACGTTGTTCGACCTTGCCGAAACGTGCCTTGACCTTGTCGCGGAATTTATCCACCAATGCAGCCAGCCGACCATAATTAGCGGGGATACAACCTTCGAGCTTGGTGCGAATCATGCGCGCCAGGACCGGTGAAGCACCGCCGGTGGAGATGGCGATTTGTACCGGTGAGCGATCCACCATGGAGGGCATAATGAAACTGCACAGATCGGGATTATCCACGACGTTGACAGGAATATTGCGCGCGCTGGCCAGCGCAGAAATGGTTTGATTAACGTCGGATTGATCTGTTGCAGCGATAATAAGCGCCGGATGTTCGATGTCTTTAATGTCGAAAGGTCGGGCAATATGGCTTATTTGGCCCTGTTTTGCCAGATCAGCCAGTTCATCCACCAGTTGCGGGGAAACCACGGTGACATCGGCCTCGGCCTTGAGGAGCAGTGCAACCTTACGTGCGGCTACATCACCGCCACCCACCACCAGACAGGGCTTTTGTTTGATGTTGAGAAAAATGGGCAGAAAATCCACTATTGCAACCTCTACTGTGTTAAGCCCGACAGACAACAATGCCAGGCAATGTTTCATTAAGATTGTAGGGGCGAATTTATTCGCACTAAAGAAGCCTGAAGGCCAGCATTTGTCCGAATAAATTCGGACCTACATCATTATTAACTTAATGGCATTGCCACATCGGGACAATAATAGCCGTGCAGTTTAGTCAGGTATTCCGTCGGGGTCTATATCTCGAAGGAAGTGGAAAGCGCAAAGGCTTGAGTTTCGAGGGATATATACCTGAAAACTTTATACTTTAAGCTTCGGGCTTCAGCAATTCATCCAGCTTGCCCTGGCGCTCCAGAGCATAAAGATCATCGCAGCCACCCACGTGCAAGTCTCCGATCCAGATCTGGGGTACGGTGTTGCGACCACTGCGTTTTTCCATTTCCTTCCATAATTCCGGTCTGCCACCCACATCGATTGCTTCAAGATCAACCCCCTTTTGCTTCAGCAGTTTTTCTGCACGAAGGCAATAAGGGCAGGTTTTGGTGCAGTACATCAGAACTTTGGGCATAGTCACTCTCACAATAGATCGCACGGCATTGTGCTCAATCAGGGCTAAACGTGAGGCGGGATTATATCAATGCCAAGTGATAATGCAGAAAATTTTTGTGGCTTTGTCAGGTTGCGACAAAACTGCTGGCCAGGGTACCCATCACCAGCGCCCAGCCATCCACCAGCACGAACAGCATGAGCTTGAAGGGTAATGAGATGATGAGTGGCGACAACATCATCATACCCATGGCCATCAACACACTTGCTACCACCAGGTCAATGATGAGGAAGGGTATGAATAGCATGAAGCCAATCTGGAAG
>JBFHPZ010000440.1:0-2766 GCA_041592495.1 Gammaproteobacteria bacterium
ATGACTGGTTTACTCATAGGCGGCCAAATCCATTAATCCCATCCTATTTTTTAGGTTAAAAACCGGACAAAAGCAAAGAAATCCCTGATACGGGACATAGGCGAGGTTAGAATTTTCTGTTAAGCATATTTAATACAAACAGAAACCAGAACAGATGTATTCTGAAAAAACACTAATCACTATGTGAATTATTTGTTTGATATCAGCTAGCCAGGATTTCACAGACGATTATGATTCCTGGATAGAAAAAAGATCGGTTAGCGAATTGATAATGTCGCTTGTTCGTCAGTAACAGACAGTACAGACATTATGATGGTGCAACGGGGAACCTGAATATGGAGTCCGGCATAACAACCGGACTCCAATCAGTATTTACACAAGAAGATTAAAGTGAAGCCAGGGCGGCATTGAATGTGGCACTGGGGCGCATAACCTGAGCTGTTCTGGTTTTATCAGGATGATAATAACCTCCCAGGTCTACGGGTTTACCCTGCACTTCATTCAACTCATTAACAATCTTTGTTTCATTCTCGGCAAGCTGTTTTGCAATGGTCGCAAACTTTTCCTGCAGAGCTTTATTTTTTGTTTGTTTAGCCAGTGCCTGCGCCCAATACAGCGCCAGATAAAAATGACTGCCGCGAGTATCCAGTTCACCTACCTTGCGTGAAGGCGATTTGTTGCTGTTAAGAAATTCGCTGTTGGCTTGATCCAGTGTTTCGGCCAACACTCTGACGGATTCGTTTTGAGTTTTATTCGCAAGATCTTCCAGCGATACAGCAAGCGCAAGGTATTCACCCAGGGAATCCCAACGCAAATGATTTTCTTCCAGCAGTTGTTGCACATGTTTTGGTGCGGAACCACCGGCACCGGTTTCATACAGACCACCGCCCGCGAGTAGTGGAACGATGGATAACATTTTGGCGCTGGTGCCCAGTTCAAGAATCGGGAACAAATCCGTAAGGTAATCACGCAATACGTTACCGGTGACTGAAATCGTATCCTTGCCTGCCTTGACGCGTTCCAGTGTGTAATGAATGGCGTCTTCCGGTGCCAGGATTTTAATTTCCAGACCACTGGTATCGTGATTTTTCAAATAACGTTCAACTTTTGCAATCAGGCTGGCATCATGGGCGCGGTTTTTATCCAGCCAGAAAATGGCTGGTTGCCCGGTTAAACGCGCACGATTTACGGCCAGTTTCACCCAATCCTGTATCGGTAAATCTCGGGTCTGACATGCACGCCAGATATCACCGGCTTCAACCTTGTGCTCAAGCAAAGTTTTACCGTTTGCATCAACCACACGCACCGTTCCGTTTGCAGGTATTTCAAATGTCTTGTCATGAGAGCCATATTCTTCGGCTTTCTGTGCCATCAAACCCACGTTGCTGACATTGCCCATGGTGGTGACATCAAACGCACCGTGTTGTTTACAGAAATCTATAGTCTGTTGATAAATGCCGGCGTAACAACGATCGGGAATCATCGCTTTCATGTCATGCAACTTGCCATCCGGTCCCCACATTTGTCCGGAAGAACGTATGGCCGCCGGCATGGAGGCATCGATGATGACATCGCTGGGCACATGCAAATTGGTAATACCCTTATCGGAATTCACCATAGCCATTTCGGGATGAGTTTTATAAACCGCCTGAATATCGGCTTCGATGGCCTTGCGTTGATCATCCGGCAGGCTGGCGATTTTACTGTAAACATCACCGAGACCATTGTTGGCATTCACGCCCAGTTGTTTGAAAGTATCGGCATGTTTTTCAAACACGTCTTTAAAATAAACGGTAACCGCGTGACCAAACATAACAGGGTCAGACACTTTCATCATGGTGGCTTTCAAATGCAACGATAACAACACACCCTGTTGTTTGGCATCATCGATTTCTTTGGCATAGAAAGCGCGCAATTTGCTGCGACTCATCACCGCCGCATCAACCACTTCCCCTGCCTGTACCGGTGTTTTTTCTTTCAGTACTTTTACATTTCCATCATCACCAAGCAGTTCAATTTTGATATTGCCGGCGGTTTCCATGACTGCGGATTTTTCACTGGAATAAAAATCACCATCGCTCATGGATGCAACATGGGATTTTGAATTTTTTGACCATGCACCCATGGAATGGGGATGCTTCCTGGCGTACTCCTTAACCGGTCCTGCCACGCGACGGTCGGAATTACCTTCACGCAATACCGGATTCACCGCGCTGCCCAGCACCTTGGCATAACGCGCCTTGATGTCTTTTTCCGCATCACTTTTCGGTTCAACCGGGTAATCAGGAATGTCGTATCCCTGTGACTGCAATTCCTTGATGGCGGCTGCAAGCTGGGGAATGGAAGCGCTGATATTGGGTAATTTGATGATATTGGCGTCCGGCGTTTTTGCCAGTTCGCCCAGTTCCGCCAGGGCATCACCCTGTTTTTGAGTTGCGGTTAATTTTTCCGGAAAATTAGCAAGAATACGTCCCGCGAGAGAAATATCCCGAGTCTCAACACTGATACCCGCCGCCTGGGTGTATGCCTGAATAATCGGCAGTAGTGAATAGGTGGCTAAAGCAGGGGCTTCATCAGTCTCTGTATAAATAATCTTCGAGCTTGGCATGGTGATTTTCTCTCTACATGGATGGCGACAACATTCATCAAAACGCTGGAACACAACCAGTGATTGCGTTTCAGCGTTATTGTCGTCCAGGAATATGTACGGCTAAAATAAAGTCCGTACCCAAAACACCTGTAACTTATTGATTTCAGGTCACAGGC
>JBFHPZ010000441.1:0-2759 GCA_041592495.1 Gammaproteobacteria bacterium
AACCAGGCCAAGGGTTTCAATGGTGCAGATTTGATTGACGTCCTTCAGGTCTTCTTCTGAGTAACAATTGGGTGGCAGGTCGCTATCCAGTCTACTGCAATAATAGCGATTGAGTTTTGCCGGCAGGGGTTTGGTGCTGATATTGACGTGCTTGATCCAGTCAGGCATGGCTTTGAACACGCGGTCAGCGTCACTCTGGCGCAAAGCGTGGGGGCGTGCCAGCGAAAACATCAGAATTTGTTTGTAATAGTCTTCAACGGTTACGGCTTTCTGAGGAATTTCCGCATCTTTTACCGATTTCTGGTGCAGGTTGTTATTCAGGGCCAGCACATAAATCCGATGTACATCCCACCAGAAGCCCTTGGGGATATCCGCATAAATCTGGCCGGAACGCAGCAGTAACTCGGCCATGTAATGCAGTGCGCGTTCACAGGAAATTAATAATGTTTTGCTATCCACCTTGTTGAGATCATTGGCGGCTTCAAAAATCATGATCTTGTAGCCAATGGCCATTTCACCAAGCAATGCCTGGTTGAGATGAATAATTTTCAGGCTTTTGTCAGGCAGGGGCAGGGTGCGGTTGATAAAGTGTTTGTGTAACTGGGTAAAGATATAGCGGACGGCGTCTCGCAGCATTTCCATGCTTTCTATACGATATTTTGCCGGCATAGCCTGGCGATTCATTTGCATCAGGCCGTTATAGATTTGTCGGGTGAAGTCACCCATATTGGCCTGTTTCAGCTCACCTAGCCATTTTTTGACCTTGCGGGGATGATTGAAGGTATCATCTCTATCCGCTGGTATTTGTTCTGGTATATGTAATTTCATAAACGTCGTGTTGTATGCCCGGCATCCCTGCTGACAGAGATCTAATAATGACTGATTTAACTATATTAGGAATCAAGTCTATCGTATTTCATTACAAACATTAAGAATTTAAATGAAAACAGCAACATGGAGTAAATTCTTAAGCCTGTTTCGTGAGCTTTCAGATGTTATAGCTTATCCACCGGGATTTTGCTGCATTCCCCGGGGATTTCAACCACCAAACGGGGGACCATATAGCCCGGCAGGTGGCATCGTAGCTGGCCCATCAGGCTGGTTGCAGTCGTAGCATCAACATGAAAATGAGCCGCGCCCTGAACCGGATCGAGCAAGTGCAGGTAATAGGGTAACACTTTGTGCTGGTACAGGGTCTCATTGAGCTCGATTTGAGCCGCAAGAGAATCGTTAATACCACGGAGTAAAACGCACTGGTTGAGCAGGGTAATATCGGCACCATGTAACCTGGCCAGGGCCTCGGATTCCGGTGCTGTAATTTCCCTGGCGTGGTTGGCATGGATCACCATGCACACATTCAATCGGGTTTGGCTCAGCAGGGACAGCAATTCCGGGCTGATTCGATCCGGTAATACCACCGGCAGTCGCGTATGGATGCGCAATCGCCTGACTTGTGGAATATCGGCAATGGCCTGTATCAGCTTGCCCAGTTTCTGATCTGATAGCACCAGCGGATCGCCGCCGCTCAGGATAACTTCGTGAATATCGTCGCGCTGACGAATGTAATCGAGGGCTGCTTGCCAGTCGTTACGACCCGGTTGGTTGTCGCTATAGGGGAAATGGCGGCGAAAACAGTAACGACAATGAACAGCGCAGGCGCCAGTGGTAACAAGTAGCACCCGACCCAGATATTTATGCAACAATCCGGGAACCGGCATGGCAGCCAGATCACCCACTGGATCACGATTGAATCCGTCAACAACATCACGTTCAATACCGTTCGCCATTACCTGCAATAACAGAGGGTCCTGACGATCACCCGCTTGCATCTTGGCCGCGAAGGCGCGGGTCACCCTGAGCTGGAAATCCTTGCTGGCCAAATGGCAATCGGGAAAATCCTGGGCTGACAGTTGTAACAGAGACAATAGCTCATGGGGATCGGTAATGGATTCCGCCAGTTGTTGTTGCCAGTGGTTGTTGAGATTATGTAATGAGTTAACGACAGATTTTGGCATTTTCAGGTTTTACCGCGTATCATATGCGCACTTTTTCAGGGTGATTTGCCAGGGCCTGTTAACACTCATCCAGTCGGCACTGTTGCGCATGAGAAAGCGCCAATCCAGGCGCGAGGAGTGAAATTTGGTTATTCCAAATAAACAACGAGCAACAACGAGTGGCATTTTCTCAGGCACAACCCGAAGGGCTGGGGGTATTTTTCCGCCCAGCGGCGTTATCACTCGCTCAAGTAGAATAACTACACTTCACTCATTCTGCCTTGCTGGACGAAAAAATAGCCCCAGCAGAGCCGACTGGATGAGCGTTAACAGGTCCTATAAGCACAGGTAATAGAGATGGCATCATACAGTACAAACGAATTTCGTGGCGGACTTAAATTGTTGATGGATGGCGATCCCTACAACATTATCGAAAACGAACTGGTCAAGCCGGGTAAGGGTCAGGCATTCAATCGTGTCAGATTACGCAATCTCAGAACCGGTCGTGTGCTTGAACGCACCTTCAAATCCGGCGAATCCGTGGAAGCGGCGGATGTGGTCGATGTGCAGCTGGAATATTCCTATACCGATGGTGAATTCTGGTATTTCATGCACCCCGAAACCTTTGAACAATTTTCAGCCGGTGAAGCGGCCATGGCCGAAGCCTCCAAATGGATCAAGGGCCAGGAACTGTGCACTGTCACCTTGTGGAATGGCCAGCCTTTGATGGTAACACCACCCAATTTTGTAGAACTCACCATCACC
>JBFHPZ010000442.1:0-2758 GCA_041592495.1 Gammaproteobacteria bacterium
ATCGCTGGTCTTGGCCGCCATAAAGCGGCGGCCACTTACTTATAACGTCACGCCTCATAATGCGTAAGAAACCTCTCCATCCTCTCAAACACCGGCTCCATATCATCCTTCCTCGGTAAAAACACCATCCTGAAATGATCCGGATCCGGCCAGTTAAATGCAGTCCCCTGCACCAGCAACACCTTCTCCTGCAACAACAACTCCAGAACAAACTTCTCATCATCCTTAATGGGATACATTTCACGATCCAGTTTCGGGAACAAATACAAGGCACCCTTCGGTTTAACGCAGGATACACCCGGTAATTGATTCACCAGCTTCCAGGCGTATTCCCGTTGCTCATACAAACGACCACCGGGTTTGATTAAATCTTCGATACTTTGATAACCACCTAACGCGGTCTGGATTGCATGTTGGCCTGGCACATTGGCGCATAAGCGCATTGACGACAATAACTCCATACCTTCGATATAACTGCGTGCTGTGTGTTTGGCGCCACTAATCACCATCCAGCCGGAACGAAAACCGGCGACGCGGTAGGTTTTGGATAAACCGTTGAAGGTGACGAACAATACATCATCGGCTAGCGACGCCATGGTGGTATGAATGGCGTTGTCGTAAATAATTTTGTCGTAAATTTCGTCGACGAAAATAATCAGTTTGTGTTTGCGTGCAAGCTCAATAATCTGCAGCAGGTTTTCTTTGGAATAAACCGCACCGGTAGGGTTATTGGGATTTATAACCACAATACCGCGAGTATTGGGTGTGATTTTACTTTCGATGTCTTCAATATCGGGCTGCCATTCATCATTCTCATCACATAAGTAATGAACCGGTTTGCCACCGGCAAGACTCACGGCGGCTGTCCATAATGGATAATCCGGTGCCGGTATGAGCATTTCGTCACCGTTATCAAGCAATGCCTGCATCGACATAACAATCAGTTCGCTGACACCATTACCCAGAAAGATGTCATCGATTTCTACTTCGGCAATATTTTTTTGCTGGCAGTTCTGCATGACGGCCTTACGGGCATAGTACAGCCCCTTGGAATCGGAATAGCCCTGGCAGTCCGCGAGGTGGTGTATGACGTCCTGAATAATTTCATCCGGCGCTTCCAGGCCAAAAGGTGCGGGATTACCGATGTTCAGCTTAATTATGCGATGGCCCTCTTCTTCCATGCGTCTGGCTTCCTGCAACACAGGTCCGCGAATGTCATAACAGACCGAATCCAGCTTGCTCGATTTTTTAATATTGCTCATTGATTGTTTTAAGCCTTATATAATTGGCCCGGCATAATGCCCTGGGAAAATACCTTATCTTATTTGAAGTTATGGAACTTGCCTACACCAGTCTTGTTAAAGTTTTAATACAACATCATAAAATAAATGTGCAACGCATCAATAAATTTGTTATTGAGAACTGTTCTCAATAACGTATAATGACAGGATTCTTCATAAACCGGCAGGATCAACCCATGGACAATTTGATTAATGCGCTGCTCGAATGCCCCAATCTGAGCTTGCGTTTACTGGATAGTGACAGCCGCCGCACGGTAAGAACCATTAATACCCAGGAATTGCATCAGTGGTTTAATGAGCAACAAAACTGCAAGCGTGACTGCCCGAATACCGAATGTATGCACAAAGCCGATTAAACTCGTCTAGGCTTTTTGCCACACCAGAATCCGATTATTAACCGGCATTTCATAATCCGCTGACAATTGCATGCCATGTTGTTTTGCCAGTAACTCCAGATCCTCAAAGTGACGAATACCACTTTTCGGATCACGATTCTTCAACCACACATCAAACCGGGCGTTACTTTCGCTGGTAAATTGCCCACCATAATTAAATGGCCCATATTGGGCAAACAGACCACCCGCTTTGAGTAACTTGCCAACACCGGCGAACATGGCCTGCACTTCTGGCCAGGATACAATGTGCAGCGTGTTGGCTGTAAATACATAATCCGCTTCGCTCACCGGCCACCTTGCTTCACTCACATCAATCACCACGGGTGGCTGTATCCGTTCATGTTCCACTTCTGCAAACCACAGGTTCATGCCGGCAATTTGATCTTCAAGATCACTGGGTTGCCAGCGTAAATGGGGTAAGTGTTCAGTAAAAAATACCGCATGTTGCCCGGTGCCACTGCCAATTTCAAACACCATGCCCTGATCGGTAAATATTTCTTTTAATACCTCAAGAATGGGTTGCTGATTTTGTGCGCAACTCTCGGCGAAAGGTTTGTTATTCATACCATAGTCACTCTTAAAATATTAATCCAAAGACGCTCAGAATAACTGTTCTTATGTCATTCCGAGCAAAGTCGAGGAATCTTGACTGTTTGAAAATAATGTTAATCTCAAACATAAGCTCTCTCCACAAGGTCGAGATGGCAGTTATTGGGAGCTTTCCTATTTAAAAAACGTCCTATACGGGCACAATAGTTTTTCAGGCATAAAATTCCTTTAATACCCGATAGAGATACCAGGCATCCCAGTATCCCGCCAGTTCACGAATGGAGTGCATGGCAAAGGTGGGCACGCCGACATCCAGTGTTTTAATGCCAATACCACTGGCGGTCAGTGGACCAATGGTGCTGCCGCAAGCCATGTCGCTACGCATAACAAAGGATTGCACAGGAACATCCGCCTTGTGACACAGGCGCCTGAAAATCGCGGCGGTTTCGCTATTCGATGCATAACGTTGATTGGCATTGACCTTGATCACCGGTCCCTTGTTGATAATGGCGC
>JBFHPZ010000443.1:0-2757 GCA_041592495.1 Gammaproteobacteria bacterium
GCGGGGCAATTCCAGGTTTATGCTGTTTCAAGCATCGATGAACTCATGACTTTATTGACCGGCATTGAAGCTGGAGATACAAACGAGGATGGCCAGTTTCCGGATGACACCATCAACGGCAAGATTCAGAATCGACTGTTACAACTCACTGAATTACGCAAGAAGTTCGGTAATGGCGGCGAAAAAACCAATGAACACAAATCATGACTACAGGATAGAGCGCATTGTACTTGCATTCGATAGCAGTGGTTGCAACCATTTCACTATTGAACATATTTTCAATATCGCCGGGTATCTTAATTCCACCATACAGGCTATCTATATTGAAGATAACAACCTGCTAAATGCTGCCGGTCTACCGTTTACCCGGGAGGTTGCACTACACACAGCACAAACCAGAAAACTCGATAGCCAGCAAATCACAAGACACTTCAATAAACTTGCCAGTCAATTACGTAGCATGCTGGAAACACAATCACAAGCCGCCAATATTCCATCCAGTTTCAGGGTTACACGTGGCCCCATGCTGCAAACAATCCTGCAGGAATCCAATAATGCACAGCTTGTATACCTGCCTGCCGTCAGCCGGATTGTGCAAGCGGGTAAACGAAAATACGTTGTCTATATATCTGATAACAAGAGTGACCTGATTCAACTCAGGTTATGCGCATTCCTTGCCAGTAAATTCAAACTTGATGTGCTTATCGTTCGCGAGAACATCACACCACAAAACCCTGATTTAAATGAATTAAGCAACAGTAATTACCCGGACATCCAATTTCATCAGGTTCAGGCTGAAAACATCACAACAATGATAAATCAGTTAAAACACGTTGCTGTGGAATTACTGGTTATCCCGGAAACTCACCCACTGCTCCAGCAACCGGACCAGATTCAACGCATCATTAATAATCTGAAATGCGACATCATGGTCTCTCGTGGCCAGATTGACGCAACGCCACTAACTAATAAACAATGATCTTTTATCTTATGACTGCAAGACGAGGTTCCTTGCCAAGACTCCATACTGAGCTTGATAACCATTGATCCAGGGCACTCACGGATAGCGGTTTTGACATATGGTAGCCCTGCGCCTCATTACACCGCAAGATTTGTAGCAAATCATATATATCCTGACTTTCAACGCCTTCCGCCACAACATTCAGGCCAAGGCTTTCGGCAAGATTGATCGTGGATTTCACAATAACCGCATCATTGTCATCAACAATCATATCCATCACAAAAGACTTGTCGATTTTGATTTCGCATATGGGTAATTTACGCAAGTACTGTAAAGACGAGAATCCGGTGCCAAAATTATCGATTGAAAGGCACACCCCGAGTTCAGCCAGGTGATTCAGCGTGTGCATTGAACGATCAGGATCAGACATGACTGCACTTTCAGATATCTCAAAAATTAAACGCTTGGCCGGTACACTCCATTGACGAAGTCCAAGCCGGATACACTCCACCAGTTTCTCATCCTGTAAATTCCATATTGATAAATTAATGGAGGCCCTGAGTTTGATATTGCGACTCTCCCATTCGGAAAGTTGTTTAATTACCTTGTGCACAATCCATTTTGTTAGAGGCTTGATAAGCCCGGTTTTTTCTGCAAGCAAATGAATTTCTTCGGCGGGAATCAATCCCTGTTTAGGATGATACCAGCGTAACAAGGCCTCAACACCCACCACGCCGTTTGTTGTCATATTGATCTTTGGCTGGTAGTAAATCTCTAAATAATCATTCTCAATGGCTGCCATTAATTCATTTTTAAACGACAGTTGCCATACACTATATGCAGCATCCCTGTCATCATAGGTGGCATACCCCAGTTGTTCGTGCTTGGCCAGATACATTGCAACATCTGCCCTTTGCATCAGAGCCTGATCACATGAACCATGTTGTGGATATAATGCAATACCAATGCTGCTACCAACATTAAGTTTCTGTCCATCAATATTGAAATCGACATCAAGGCTTTGCGCTAATTGCTGAGCCACATAAGCAGCTCTTGCAGAATCCGCGCCTGACAGCAATACAACGAATTCATCGCCACCGAGACGCGCCAACAAATCCTGCTTGCTCAATACAGTCATAAATCTGGGACCGATTTCCTTCAGTACCATATCGCCTGTATGATGCCCCAGTGTGTCATTGATATGCTTAAATCGATCCAGGTCTATCATCAATAATGCAAACTGTCCCTGTATCGACTTTGCATGTTCAATGGTTAACATCAAACTCTTACGCAATAATAGCCGATTTGGCAATCCGGTCAGGCTGTCGTGCATAGCCTGGTGTTCAAGCTCCATTTGCCGAATGCGAACTTGCGAACGCATTTCTTCAAATGCATCAATAAGCTCACGCGTCTCTTTAGTATTGGCCTTGGGCAAGAAATGAATTTCTTTACCATCCGCCTCTGATTTCAAGGCGCGAACGATACGAGCAACCGGCCGCAAAATCCAGTACTCAAATGCAATGAAGGCCGCGACAATGAATAACATAGCAACAACCATACGTATCCATAACTGGGAACTTGCATCAGCGGCTACTCTTGCAAGGTGCTTAACATCTTCCTGCGATGAAATAACAAGCGCCTGTTCAATTGCGTTAAGTTTTAACCATATCTGGACCTGTAATGGCTGTATACTTTCACTTATCAGCAACTCGTCAATGCGCCAGCTATTACTGGTATATATATCGCGCACAACAAGATAGGCCTCAAACCATTTCTTCCGTGATTTTATCAACTCA
>JBFHPZ010000444.1:0-2747 GCA_041592495.1 Gammaproteobacteria bacterium
GGCCCGGGTAACATCCTGAACCGCTGCCAGCAGGTTGCGGAACAGGTCGATTTCGTAGTTGCTGTGCACGTTCTGCATCACCGCAGCGATGCGCTCCAGGCCCATGCCGGTATCCACCGAGGGATGCGGTAGCGGGTTGAGATTACCGTCCTTGTCCCGGTCGTATTGCATGAACACCAGGTTCCAGATTTCGATATAACGATCGCCATCCTCTTCCGGTGAACCGGGCGGACCACCGGGGATGTCTTCACCGTGATCATAGAAAATTTCGGTGCAAGGACCGCAGGGTCCGGTATCACCCATGGACCAGAAATTGTCACTGTCGTATTGCTTGCCGCCGGGTTTATCGCCAATACGGGTAAAACGCGCGGCATCAACACCGATTTCCTGCAACCAGATATTGGCAGCTTCATCATCATCCTGATACACCGTCACCCACAGCTTCTCTTTAGGCAGTTCCAGATCTTTGGTCAGAAACTCCCAGGCAAAATGGATGGCTTCACGTTTAAAATAATCGCCGAAGCTGAAATTACCCAGCATTTCGAAAAAGGTATGATGGCGGGCGGTATAACCTACATTTTCCAGGTCATTGTGCTTACCGCCGGCACGCACGCAACGCTGCGATGATGCGGCAGTGACATAGTCACGCTTGTCGCGGCCCAGGAAGACATCCTTAAATTGCACCATGCCGGCATTGGTGAACAGCAAGGTTGGGTCGTTTCCCGGTATCAGGGAACTGGATGATACAATTTCATGGCCTTTGTTTTTGAAATAATCGAGGAATTTCTGTCGGATTTCGGCTGTCGTTACCATTAGACACTACATTAATAATGATTGTTAAGTTATTGTTTAATTTCTATTTATGAACCAAGAAAACTCTTCACTGAAAATAAGATTTCATCTCCAGAGAAAGGCTTTGTCAGCGTCATATTAGCACCCAGTTTTTTTGCCATTTGCAGGTAATCATCAACGCCACGATGACTGCCACCGGATACGGCAATGATGGGCACATCACCATGTTTTTCCCTGACTTCTATGATCAGCTCAATGCCTTCTTTTTCCGGCATGATAATGTCAGTGATCACAAGGTCAATCGGTCCCTGTGCTAACAACTCCATCCCCTGCTTGCCATTTGCGGCTTCCAGCAATTCGAATTCTGTTGTTGCAAAAACTTCCATAAGCCAGGATCGGATCATGGGGTCATCATCGATCAACAAAACCCTGTGTGTTTTATCAGTCATAATCCTGTCCATCTGTATCCATCTCCAGACTGGCAAATGATTTAAGTATCCAGTCGATTGCAAACCCCCGGTTTTGCAGGTACTTCACCCGTTTGGCTTTTTCCTGAAAACTATCCGCAACCGAGGTTCCAAATTTTTTGACATATTGCTGTTGAAGTAATTCAAGCCAGCTGGTGTCATTCCTGTCGAGATAGCGCTCAATCAGATCAGCAGCAATCCCCCGTTCCCGAAGTTCAACCCCAATCCGTAAAGGGCCGTAACCTCTTTGTCGGCGCATATGGACATAACTTTCGGTATATCGCTCATTCGATAACAGGCGTTCATCCTGCAGGTTTGCCAGTTCCAGCTCTATTTCCTGTGGTGAGAAGCCTCTTGATATGAGCTTGTGGCTGAGTTCCAGTACCGAATGCTCGCGCCTGGCCAAAAGACCAAGCGCCACATCACGTATAGACCTAGGCTTCTGTTTCAGCTTCAGCGACTCGCTCTTCTGAATCGTCGGAAGATGGCTTGATCAGCATCATTTCACGCAGCTTGGTTTCCACGTCGCGCGCGATGTCCGGATTTTCCTTAAGGAACTGACGTACCTTATCCTTACCCTGACCAATGCGATCGCCATTGTAGCTGTACCAGGCGCCGGATTTATCGATCAGCTTGTGTTCGACACCCAGATCAATGATTTCACCTTCACGGGAAATACCTTCACCGTAAAGTATTTCAAAAGTGGCCTGCTTGAACGGTGGTGCCACCTTGTTCTTCACCACTTTGACCTTGGTTTCGTTACCCAGGATTTCATCACCCTTCTTGATAGCACCGGTACGGCGAATATCCAGGCGCACAGATGCGTAAAATTTGAGGGCATTGCCGCCGGTAGTGGTTTCCGGGTTGCCAAACATTACGCCAATCTTCATACGGATCTGGTTAATGAAAATCACCAGGGTATTGGAACGTTTGATGTTACCGGTGAGTTTACGCAGGGCCTGTGACATCAGGCGTGCCTGCAGACCCATATGGGAATCACCCATCTCGCCTTCGATTTCGGCTTTAGGTGTTAATGCCGCAACCGAGTCGATGACGACCAGGTCAACCGCACCGGAACGCACCAGCATGTCGGTGATTTCCAGCGCCTGCTCGCCTGTATCCGGCTGGGATACCAGAAGTTCATCCACATTAACGCCCAGTTTTTCGGCATATTGCGGATCCAGTGCATGCTCGGCATCCACGAAGGCCGCTGTGCCGCCGGCTTTCTGAATTTCAGCCACCACATGCAAGGTAAGGGTTGTTTTGCCGGAGGATTCCGGACCATAAATTTCAACGACGCGTCCCTTCGGTAAGCCGCCAATGCCCAGTGCCAGATCCAGTCCCAATGAACCGGTCGAAATGGCTTCAACGTTACGAACTGCGCCGGCATCACCCATACGCATTACGGAACCCTTGCCAAATTGACGTTCGATCTGGGAAAGAGCGGCTGCCAGAGCCTGTTTGCGCTTATCGTCCATTAGTACCCCC
>JBFHPZ010000445.1:0-2736 GCA_041592495.1 Gammaproteobacteria bacterium
AGTGATAATGTCTGGTAATGCAGCAATTTACTCTTCAGGTTTACCTTTCTTGCATTTCCACAACTTACAGCCTCATGCACAAAAGCATCATTATAGTGATAATGTTTTTTATTATAGAGGCGAACAATACGGTCCGGGTGCCAGCCACTGTGTTTAATAAACTTGCCGCAAAAATATGTCAACCTGTTCAAACGAAACACGGTTGTTTCATCAGCATGCTCTACTGCAGCAATTATTTCATCGCGCAAATCGTCGCCAACCACTTCATCAGAATCAATTGCCAGAACCCAGTCATTAACAGCATAACTCTCGGCCAGTCTTTTTTGCGGACCAAACCCTTTCCAGTCAGTATTGACATAAATTTTATCTGTATACTTTTTTGCTATTTCCAGAGTGTTATCAGTACTGCCTGAATCAACTATAACTATTTCATCCGCCCATTTTACCGATTCAAGACAACGCACGATCTTTTTTTCTTCATTCTTACAGATAATTACTACTGATATTTTATTAGTCATAATGCATTAATTTATTTCTGGATATGAATTCATTATTTTAACTTTGCAGGCATGGTTAAGCTGGGATAGAATCATCCACAATAAACCTATCTTTTATTGTATTTAATCAAGCATCCAGACGCACTTAATGAACCACTATCTGTTCTTTGCCAACCAGCTCTACTGCTATCCAATACTACGTCCACTACAGCAGGCCATTCTCAACAGGGGTGACAAAGTAGCATGGTATTTGCACAACATCCCTGACCTGCTTACTGAAAAAGATGGGCCACGCCTGGAAACCGTTAAAGCTGTTCAGGAATATAACCCAACTGCAATCTATACACCCGCAAACTGGGTGCCTGATTTTTTCCCTGGCATCAAAGTTGAAGTTTTTCATGGATTCGACACTGGGAAAAGAGCAAATTCAAGCCAGGATCACTATAGGATTCGTGGCTTATTTGATCTTTATTGCACACAGGGCCCAGATACTACTTCAACTTTTAAAGCTCTTTCTGAACAATATGGTCATTTCAGAGTTACCGAGACTGGTTGGTCTATGCTGGACCCTTTATTTCAAGCTGACCAGGGCCCCACTCTTCGCGAGCAAATCAACACGACAAAACCAATTATCCTTTTTGGTTCAACTTTTAGCCCTAAGTATTCAGCTGCCAGACAACTTGCCCCTCTCATTAAACAACTTTCGCAAACAGGACGTTGGCACTGGTTGATTAACCTGCATCCAAAGATGGAACAGGATGTTGTCGATACATATCAGAACATGCAAGGGGAAAACCTTACATTTTTCGATCGAACCAAAGACACCATACCATTGCTTAAAACTGCTGACGCAATGTTATGCGACACTTCTTCCATATTCATCCAGTTCCTGATACTGAATAAACCAGTTGTAACCTTCAATACAGCAACACCTGGGCCACATCTGATCAATGTTCATCAAGTAGACGAAGTAGAAGCCGCTCTTGAACATGCATTGACTTATCCCGTTGAGTTAATGCACAACATCCAGAAATATGGTGACCATATTCACCCCTATCGCGACGGTAAATCTTCAGAACGCGTACTGCAAGCGACAGATGATTTTATTGCCAATTACCAGGGTCGATTAAAACCCAAGCCACTTAATCTCGGGCGCAAATTACAAATGCGCAAGTGGCTGCATTATTATCGATTTTAAAACTTCAGGGCTTAAGGATATATTCAGCACCACAATAAGGGCATTTACCATGCCCCTTGCTATCCAGCGGTATATAGACCTGCGGGTGTGAATTCCACAGGCTGCTTCCAGGCATTGGGCAATGCACAGGAAGATCACTCGCCTTCACTTCGTAACGCTCCCTGGCATTGGGTTGCGCCAGTCCTGTTTGTGTTGCGGTATTTGGATTAGGCATTACAGACCTCTCAGTCTTTAACCAGTGTTAACCATTCCGGATGTACATGATGTCGGCCGTGTACCACATCAAAATACAGTTTTTGTAATTTTTCCGTTACCGGTCCGCGTGAACCACTGCCAATCTTGCGATTATCCAGTTCACGAATCGGTGTCACTTCCGCTGCTGTTCCGGTGAAGAATGCTTCATCGGCAATATACACTTCATCGCGGGTGATACGTTTTTCTTTAATCTCATAACCCAGCTCATTGGCCAGGACAAAGATGGTGTTGCGGGTAATGCCGTTCAGTGCCGATGTCAAATCCGGTGTATAAATCACATTGTTTTTAACAACGAAAATATTTTCGCCACTGCCTTCAGCAACATAGCCATCAACATCCAGCAGCAGGGCTTCATCGTAACCACAGCTCAGGGCTTCCTGCAGTGCCAGCATGGAGTTGATGTAATGACCGTTCGCCTTGGCTTTGCACATACTGATATTGACGTGATGACGGGTATAGGATGAGGTACGAATACGAATACCCTTTTCCAGACTTTCTGCTCCCAGATACGCACCCCATTCCCATGCAGCAACAATCACGTGTACTTTCAGATTATCTGCACGCAGACCCATTCCTTCCGCACCATAAAAACACATGGGGCGCATGTAGGCGCTTTGCAGATTATTTTCGCGAATGACTGTGCGATGCGCTTCGTTAATCGTGGCTTTATCGTAGGGCATTTTCATGTTCATGATATGAGCTGAATCGAACAGGCGATCAGTGTGAGCATTTAAACGAAATATGGCTGTACCCTGTTCCGCTTTATAGGCACGCACCCCTTCGAAC
>JBFHPZ010000446.1:0-2723 GCA_041592495.1 Gammaproteobacteria bacterium
GTAAAAATATTTTCCGCAATTAATTTTTCATCGGTGATGGCGTAAAGGCCGCGCAGTTGTTTCATGAAGATTCGTGTTTGATCCAGTAATAGCGATCGGGAATGAGTTGTCCCATGCCAAGACGTTGTGCCTGTTGCAGGGTTTTGTAAGTGTAATCCAGGGCGCGATGAACCGCCTGTGATGGTTCGTGATGTTGTGCAATCAAACCGGCAATACTGGCGGCCAGGGTGCAACCGGAACCGTGATACTCATGTTCAAGCCGTGGGTAAGTAAAATTACTTACGCAACGATGATTGGCATAGAGCTGATGCTGAACATCTTTGGTGTCGTTATGAGTGCCGGTGGCGAGAATATAATCCACGCCCATGTCGAGTAATTCCATGGCGGCTGCATCCAGGGTGTCGGCTTCACTGGCGAGCTGTTGTAGTTCACGGGTGTTGGGTGTGATCAGATAGCACAAGGGCAGCAATAAGGATTTAACGGCATCCAGTAAACTGGATTCAGCCAGGGCGCCACCACCGCCGGCACTGAGTACAGGGTCATAAATGACTTTCAGATCAGGATAGTCTCGCAAAATACTGTGAATGGCTTCAGCGGTTTCGCTGCTGCCGACCATGCCGATTTTGATGGCCGAGACCGGCATGTCTTCGAGGACTGCTCGAGCTTGTTGAATGATTAAATGACTATCGACTGCTTCGAAGGACTGTACATTGTGGGTGTCCTGCACCGTTAATGCGGTAATGACCGGCGCAGCATGACAGCCCTGGGCGGCGAGGGCTTCGATATCGGCCTGAATACCGGCGCCACCGGTGGCGTCCAGGCCGGAAAAACACAGAATAATCGTTTTATTGGCTTCCATTATTTCAATGTGCCTGCCTGGCGTGCCAGGTAACAGGTCTTGGCTGAGAGTTCGAGGGAGCAGGTCCACTTGTAAGCGAGGTTAAAGTTTTTCGCCGCTGCGTATACGCCATGGCCACGCACAATGGTGATGGGATGGTGTTTAAGAACATCTGAAACCGCATCGGCCGCTTTGTCCAGGTACTGGTCGTAGGGCAGGGTAATGACCGGTATCTTCTTGAAATAATACTGACCTTCGAAATCCTGCGGGATGAAATCCTCACCATTCATGGTCATGGCGACGCTGTAGGCACCATGGCTATGCAGCACTGCTCCAATGTCAGGGTTTTTTTGATAAATCGCTACATGCAGAGGGGCATCCAGTGACGCCCCCGGGCCGATGTCGCCATCGATGTTGCAGGCAATGAGTTGATCCGCCTGCAAGGTATCGGCGCATGAGCCGGTGGGGGTGACCCAGATAGTGGAATTGTCGCGTACGGAAGCGTTACCGCTGTGGGAATCGTTATAACCATACTGGCGCAGCCAGTGGTAATAAAGGATAAGCTCTTGTCTCAATTTCATTTGTAGATACTACTTTTTTCAACGCAGGCTGTCCTGAAAATATTGCCTGTGTCGTGCTGTGTCAGCTGATGTGGCGGCAGATTTCCGAGAGCTGGATAATGCGGTTACGAATATCCCCCAGATCCATGGCGTTGGGAGATACGGTGATGTAGTGCTTGTAATCCTGCAACGCAGAAGCCGAGCATTCCAGCTGGTCGTAAATGGCGGCCCGTGAGCGTAGGGCATCTGCCTTGTCGTCATCGAGATCCACCATATAATCCGCCATGGTGAGTGCTTTTTCCCAGTAGCCTTCCTGCATATACAGGTTACGCAGGTTGCGTAATACCCGCACAATAATTTCCTTGTTACTGCTGGTGGCAAGCAGGCCATAGAAATGATGACGCTTCAGTTCATCGCCATAAAACTCCTGCAGTCGTTCTTCCAGGTCTTCTTCACTCAGGGAAATGCCACCGAAATAGGGATCGAGAACGATGGCGCCGTTATCGATTTCCAGCTTGACCAGGAAATGGCCGGGGAAGGAAACGCCTGCCAGCGGCAAGCCCAGCTCCTGACCCAGTTCGATGTACAGAATCGACAGGCTGATGGGTATGCCCAGCTTACGGTCCAGCACATCATTGAGGAAGCTGTTACGTGGGTCGTAATAGTGATCGGAATTGCCCTCGAACCCCTTTTCCACGAATAACACCTGATTCAGCTGATTCAGGGTATCACCGGCATTGGGATTATCCGGTAGACGACTGCGTACTTCATCCGCCAGCTGGTGAATGCGCTTCATATAGCCGGATACATCCAGTTCCGGGTATTCCAGGCGAGCAAGCAACAGCGCCGCCTCCGCCAGGTTGATCTGGTTGTCCGGCTGTTTTAGAAACTGTTCGAATTCGGTTCTGATGTCGTTCATGGCAGAAAAAAAGCACCTCTGGTTAGCTTTGAGTGTGGTCCACACGGGGGTGTTTTTCAAGCCGTTATGCCAACAGTTGACCAAGAAATTTATACGCTTTGTCGTAAATGTTCGCCTTGCCGGATTGGCGAGGTCCGGCCAGGTTCAGGGTGGTGATCCGGCCGGATTGCAGCCATTGCCAGAGGTGTGTGGCATCACTGATTTGGTCCAGATCAACCACATACAGGGGCTTGTTCATGCGTTGTGCCAGCTGGCGAGCCGCTTCGACGAACTGCACGTCGTTCAACGTGACGAGCGCTTGCAGCGGCGTGTTCGTACGGGCTCGCCGGATGGTGCACTTCTCGCGCGTCGGCGCGTCAAAGATCTGCATGCTGGGGGGCGGAGCCGACCGTTTCCAATAGGTGTA
>JBFHPZ010000447.1:0-2713 GCA_041592495.1 Gammaproteobacteria bacterium
CTTGTAGAATACAGTCTAAGTTTGGTTTTTATTGCGTTAGTATTTTTTCCGACAAGTGGGTTGCTGCTGTTTCTATCCAAGGTCTCTGTGAAAAAACAATACACTATGGCTAAGCCTGAGTTGCTGGAAAAACTTGCACTGGTTTGTGTTTCGCTTGGCATATTAAGCCTGGTGTTTCTTTTTTTTGGTTTAATCTGGGCCGGAGTCTGGTGGCTCTGGGATGCCTTTGGTGTTGATCTGACGCCTGGTAAGCTGGCTCTATTTTCATTGGTTTTGGGTCCCGCACCACTTTTATTTGCTCTTATTGCAAGTGTTGTGGCCAGGTTGATTGGTGGAACCCTAGATGCGAGCCAGGCTCGCGATTGCGTGGTATTCGGCATTGATATTGGCGATGTTTTGTACACTATGTTTATGATGCATTGGTTTACAATGTTCACTGGCGGCCTGGCCGTCTTGGGTCTGATGGCAAGCGGTATATGGGCACTAGTTCGTTTACTGTTATGATTGAAAATTTTTAATATCCAATGTGAGTCTGCAGCATTAAATACTGTTGTGATTTTGGTATGAGTAATGGAACAAAGCAGCAAAAAAGTTCATCCTTCAATTTATTGATTGGATGCAATCTGGATGGAGGATATTGTCATGATGTTTAAAAAAATAGTTTTTGTTTTTGTTGTTTTGTTTGTTAGTACCAGCTACGCAGATAAAGTAACTGAACAGTATATTCAGAAGAAAAGTAGTTACAGTGTTTCTGAGACCATTGATCGTCTGGAAAATGCCCTCAATGCCAAGAGCATTACCGTGTTTGCCCGGGTAGATCATGCTGCCGGTGCCGCCAGCGTCGGTGAACAACTGGCGGATAGTCAGTTACTGATTTTCGGCAATCCCAAACTGGGTACGCCGCTAATGCAGGAACAGCCTTTGATGGGGCTGGATTTGCCCATGAAAGCCCTGGCCTGGAAAGATGCCAAAGGACAGGTCTGGCTCAGTTATTTAAAACCTTCCGTATTGCAAAAACGCCATGAGTTGAAAAACAGCGCTGTGATAGAAAAAATGACCGGCGCCCTGGATGGATTGACCAGCAAGGCCGCAGGTAAAGACTAGTACTCGATGGATTCAGCAGAACGGTTAAAAGCCGGCCTGAAGCAGATGGGGCTGGCAGTAGATGATACAACCCAGGCGCGCATGCTGGCTTATCTGCAACTCATGCAGAAATGGAACAAGGCCTATAACCTCACGGCCATTCGTGATTTCGACCAGATGGTGATTCGTCACCTGCTGGACAGTTTGAGTATTCTGCCCTTTATCTCTGGTTCTCCAGTATTGGATGTAGGTACAGGTGCCGGCTTACCCGGTATTCCTTTGGCGCTGGCCATGCCCGATTGTCAGTTTGTGTTGCTGGACAGCAATGGCAAGAAAACCCGATTTCTGACCCAGGTTAAAATCGAGTTAGGCATTGAAAACATTGGAATTATTCATGCCCGCATCGAAGATTATCAGCCCGGGAAAACCTTTAGCATTATCACATGCCGGGCATTTGCCGAACTCAACACTATATTGGATCGCACCCAACATCTGTTAACATCGACTACCCGGATTCTGGCAATGAAGGGAAAAGAACCGGTCGCTTCACTGCCATCGGGATTCGAACAGGTCAATAATCATCTATTGCAGGTACCCTGGCTGGATGAAGAACGACGGTTAATAGAAATAAAACGAGTATGACTAGAGTAATCGCAGTAACCAATCAGAAGGGCGGTGTTGGCAAGACTACCACCTCCATTAACCTGGCCGCTTCCCTGGCGGAAGCCAAACGCCGGGTGCTGCTGATCGATCTTGATCCCCAGGGCAATGCCACCATGGGCAGTGGTGTTGATAAATACGACCTGGAATTTTCCACCTGCGATGTATTGCTTGGCGAAGCCGATATCAAACTGGCAATCCAGTATGTTGAAGGTGCGGGTTATTCGCTTCTGGCTGGAAACAGCGATTTAACTGCTGCCGAAGTTGCCCTGATGAATGCTGAAAATCGTGAGCGTCGCCTGCGGGATGAGCTGGATAAAGTGAAAGCGGATTACGATTTCATTTTAATTGACTGCCCACCATCCCTGAACATGCTCACCCTGAATGCCCTGGTGTCCGCCGATGGCGTGCTGATCCCCATGCAGTGTGAATACTATGCGCTGGAAGGGTTAACCGCCCTGATGGAAACCATTGAGCAAATCCGTGGTAGCGTCAATCCCAATCTGATTATCGAAGGCCTGTTGCGCACCATGTTTGATCCGCGCAACAACCTGGCCAAGGATGTTTCCGATCAGTTGATCGAGCATTTCGGTGATCGCGTTTATCGCACCATCGTACCGCGCAATGTGCGTCTGGCAGAAGCGCCCTCCCATGGATTACCGGTACTGAAATACGACAAAACATCCAATGGTGCCCTGGCTTATTTTTCACTGGCCGGTGAAATCATTCGTAAACAAATCAAAAGCGGTTCGGCTACTGCCGGCGCTGTCGCTTAAATAAACAAGGTTAAGGCATGTCATCTAAAAAACGGGGTTTGGGTCGTGGATTAAATGCATTGCTGGGCAATGCAGCGGAAGTGAATGAACTGACCAATCCACAGCCGGCATCGGTATCCAGCCAAGCTCCTGAAAATGGCTTGCATACTATTGATGTAGACCTGATTCAGCGCGGTACTTATCAACCCCGTGTA
>JBFHPZ010000448.1:0-2712 GCA_041592495.1 Gammaproteobacteria bacterium
CGAGCGCTACCTGGTGCAGGGCCTCCTGGGCAAGGGTGCCATGGGTGCCGTGTATCTGGGCAAGGACCCTAAAATCAGCCGTGTGGTTGCCATCAAAACCATGGCACTGTCACAGGAGTTTGAGGGCGATGAACTGGAAGATGTTAAACAACGTTTCTTCCGTGAAGCCGAGACCGCAGGCCGTCTGAGTCATCCAAATATCGTGACCATTTACGACGCCGGAGAAGAACACGATCTGGCCTATATCGCCATGGAATTTCTCCAGGGCCAGGATCTGACGAAATATGTTAAACCGGATACATTAATGCCCATTCCGCGGGTGTTAAGCATTGTTGGCCGTGCCGCAGAAGCCCTGAATTACGCACACTCACAAAATGTGGTACACCGTGATATCAAACCCGCTAACCTGATGTATGAACCCAAAACCGATGCATTGAAAATTACCGACTTTGGCATCGCCCGCATTACCGATTCCAGTAAAACCAAAACCGGCATGGTCTTGGGCACGCCGTCCTACATGTCACCGGAGCAACTTGCCGGTAAAAAGGTGGATGGGCGCTCTGATTTATTCTCACTGGGCGTCATGTTGTACCAGCTGGTCACCGGTCGCCTGCCTTTCCAGGGTGATTCCATGGCGACCTTGATGTACAAGATTGCCAATGAGCAGCATCCGGCGGCGGAAACCATTCGCCCCGAGCTACCTCGCTGCATCAGTATTATCATTAACCGATCACTGGCGAAAGACCGTGACAAACGTTATCAGAACGGTGCACAAATGGCTTCCGATATCCGTAAGTGCACCCAGATCATTGCCCAATCGAAAAAGGCCTGATCCCGATGAGCTTGAAAGATAAAATCGTAATTACAGGCTTGACTGACCCGGGTTTGGTCCGAGGTCATAATGAAGACAGTATTGGCAACAACCTGGATCTGGGTATAGCCGTACTGGCCGACGGTATGGGTGGGCATAAAGGCGGTGAAGTTGCCAGCGCCCTGGCTGTGGATTCCATATTGAGCTCCCTGGGTAAGTCTTTACCCGACATCACACCGGGCGAAACCGATGAAAAAACCGGTTACAGCCTCGAAAGTATGGCTATCGAATCTGCCATCAAGGAAGCCAACCAGGTCATTTACAAGGCCGCTCAGGGTAATATTCAATATGAAGGCATGGGCACCACCGTGGTGGTACTGCTGTTTTATGATAATCGCATCACAGTTGCACATGTCGGTGACTCGCGTCTGTATCGCCTGCGCGATACTAGGATGGAACAGTTAACACGTGATCACACCCTGTTACAGGAGCTGGTGGATCGTGGTTATTATTCCAAGGAAGAAGCGCAACAATCGATGAACAAAAACCTGGTCACACGTGCCGTGGGTGTAAACCCCACAGTAGAAATTGACCTGCTGGAAGATGTCGCCTTACCGGAAGACATCTATTTGCTGTGTTCCGATGGCTTGTCCGATATGATTGATGATGGATTAATTGAAGACACCATACTCAATTACCGCAATAACCTGGACAAAATCGCAAAAGAGCTGGTTAACCAGGCCAAACAACACGGCGGCAAGGATAATGTATCAGCGCTGCTGGCCATGCCGAAAAAACCATTTCCAGCCAATAGCGGCTGGTTTTCTCGCATATTTGATTTATTCTCTTAACACAAACAGAACGTACGGGTACAAAACCAATGGCTACAGTACAGTTAATATTCAAGAGTGAAATTATTCAGGAATTCCCACTGAATAAGGAAACCATCACTATTGGCCGCAAAAAAGAAAACGATATCCAGATAGATAATCTTGCTGTATCCAGCCATCACGCAAAAATCATCACCATACTCAATGATTCATTCATCGAGGACACTAACAGTACCAATGGCACCTACGTCAATGGCTCACTGATTAAAAAACAACAATTAAAAAATGGCGATATCATTCACATTGGCAAACATGATCTGAAATATATAACTCATGCTGTCAGCACCAGCGACAGTTTTGAAAAGACCATGATTATTAACCCGAGTGCAGAAGGCATGCCGGAAGACGAAGGCAGTTCGGAAATTGATCAATCGGTAGGACAGATTGTGCGCGAAATCGCCAGTGCCGATACGGGTTCCAAATCCGCCATTGCCAACGCAAAAATACGTTTGTTAACCGGCGCCAACAGCGGCAAGGAATTACCATTAACCAAAGTATTAACTACCCTGGGCAAACCCGGCGTTCAGGTTGCAGCTATCACACGCCGCCCTACCGGTTATTTTTTAATTCACATTGATGGCGGCATTAACCATGAGCGACCAAAAGTGAATGACATGGAAATCGGTTCACAGGCGCAGCAATTAAGCACCAATGATGTGATTGAAGTCGCCGGCGTTAAAATGTCATTTTTTATGGAATGAATAAGGTAAAAGTTTAAAGTAGAAAGCGGCAAGGAAAAGTGCTGAAGCTTTTCCTTTAACCTTTTTACTTTTAACCTTTAACCTTCTTCACAAACACTGCAATCGATTCCACATGCGCCGTGTGCGGGAACATATCCATCACACCCGCCGCTTCCAGTTTGTAACCATATTCATTCACCAGCACATTGGCATCTCTTGCCAGTGTTGCCGGGTGGCAGGACACATAGACAATACGTTTTGCGCCTAACTTGCCCAGATGTTTCAGCATTTCCATGGCACCGGAGCGTGGTGGATCCAGCAATATCTTGTC
>JBFHPZ010000449.1:0-2710 GCA_041592495.1 Gammaproteobacteria bacterium
GCCCTGGGCAGGGAACATATTATTCCCTGTATGTTCCGATCATTCTTAAGAGACATGGCGGTCACCGAACAACAGGCGCCGATATTTTATTTTTATCTGAACCGACATATTCATCTGGATGAAGATTTTCATGCACCATTATCATTGCGCTTGCTGGATGCCCTGTGCGGCGATGATCCGGTAAAAGAACAGGAAGCCATTGATGCTGCACATCAGGCTGTCGCCTTTAGAATTGAATTCTGGAACGGTGTGCAGGATGAGATCAATAAGTTGCGTTAAAAACTTTTTGCCCTTCCGTTTTTTAAGCAAGACTTAATATTCAGTACATAAAGTAAGCCTTCATTTTAAGAGGCTTGCTTTATGTCCAACACAAAAACAACAAAAGTCTGGGATTTACCCGTCCGTATTTTTCACTGGTCGCTTGTGACCTTCTTTGCTATTTCCTATTTAACCGGCGACGAACTGGAAACGGTTCATGCATGGTCAGGCTATATCGTTACAACACTCATTTTATTTAGAATTCTCTGGGGATTCATCGGCACAAAATATGCGCGCTTTAGCGATTTCATTTATTCACCAGCCGAGGTGAAAGCCTATTTGAAATCCCTGTTGACCACATCACCCAGGCATTACCTTGGCCATAATCCAGCCGGTGGCGTCATGGTATTAGTGCTTCTGGCCAGCCTGGTGTTTACAACTTTTAGCGGGTTGAAAGCCTATGGTGCAGAAGGCCATGGACCATTGGCATCGGTTGATGTGTCACTGATAAGCACAGCCTATGCAGACAGTGATGAGCATGATGGGCACAAGGAACATGAAGGAGAAGAAGATGAGTTCTGGGAAGAGATTCATGAATTCTTCGGCAACTTCACCTTGTTCATGGTGTTGATTCACATCGGTGGCGTGGTGGTTTCCAGTCGCTTGCATAAAGAGAATTTAGCGAAGGCAATGGTGACCGGTAATAAGTCGATTGATTGATATTTGATCTGTGGGATGCGGACCGCATCCTTATCTGATATGTACGTCAGTTGGTATGTTATAGCGTTCATAAAATTTTACAGTAAGTGCTAGGTGGGCATGATATGCCCACCTAGCCAGTACGACTTATGCCGCTTTGCGTTTAAACAGTTTTCCAAACAGTGCGCCAGCACCAACCAGAATGAATATGCCAAATTTCTTCAGGAAAATAAGTCCCGCAGCAATCAGTCCTGTTTTTGCAATCACCTTTCCGGCAACCAATGCACCCAGGCCGTATGCCGCGACTTTATCAATGCTGGGATTAAAGTCTTCATAGCGTGAGCCCTGGTTGAACTCGGCCAGCGCCAATACCGTATCCAGATTGGTATCGATCATTTGTTTCTGATCCATGCCCGCAATAAGATTCAACACGAGCACACCCTTGCGACCTAACACGCGTATGTTGTAATTCAGGGTATTGGGTTCGCGATTGCCAAATTTAATTTCCTTGGCCCAATGCAGTTTGTGTGATTGCTTGTCATAGAAAGGTCTGGATGCCCAGCCAACTAATTCCACCGGTTCATAACCCTGTTGCACACGCGCCTTGCTGGCTTCACGGGTGCTCTGCTTCATGTCGGATAGCAGATCGTTATAGTTGATCTCATCGGCATCATCATCTTTCACAAAACCATCTTCTTCATATTCGATGGTGACACCCCAGGAACCTTCATCAAAAGGCGTGAGCCCGGTAGGGAACAACATACCTAATGTATTGTGACCTGCACCGGGTGGATTGCCCCACACCTCGACCAAAACTTTTTCCGTATCCGTTGGATCAAGATAATAAAAACTTTCGGGTACGTTTAATTTGGCAACTTTATTCGGCAGGGCTATTTCACCCTGCTGTCGATTCAAAGAATCCCAGATAGCTTTTGCTTCTAGTAAATACTGTTCCTGTTCAGGAGTGAGTTGTTGTTCGTTGGCCAGGATTGTTTGACTGGCGAGAAGCGCAATCAGTGTAAGGGCTATTCCTATATATTTCATTGTTATTCTCCAATGATTGATTGTTATATAACGCGATGCTTAGCGGAAAAAGAGCTGTGAGAATACAAGCTACACAGGCCAAAATCTGCCAAATCCATTTAAAGCCTGTTTAAACGATATTTAAAGTTTATTCGAGGCCGTTTTAGCTATGCCAAATGAAGGGTGCACAAGGGGATAAGCACTAAAAAGCACAAGGCATCAATGTATATAGTATAGAAAGCTGTAATTGGCCTGATCGGGGTGTCTGGATTTTTACATCCGATTAACGTGAAGAGGCATTTTAATCGAGTTGATTTTATATGCGGGGTAGCTCGACATAGCCACTGGCTTTTCAGCGTCTCGCCGGTGCAAATAATCGCACCCGTTTGTATTTAAAGAATGGAATGAGTGCAAGGCCAGCAATAAAACCGCCGATGTGTGCGCCGAAGGCGATGCCGCCACCCTGTTGATCACCGGCCAGCATGGAGCTGAATATTTGTCCACCAAACCAGAATAATAAAACAATGCCCGCGGGTACACGCACGGTATAGGGGTAAAAGAAAATCGGTATCAAAATTAATATCCGCGCATGGGGATAGAGCAGCAGGTAGGCACCGAGTACGCCGGAAATGGCGCCGCTGGCGCCGATCATGGGCGCGACGGATTGCGGGTTAGGTAAGGCCTGGGTTAATGCAGCCGCCACACCACAAATCAGATAAAACACAATAAA
>JBFHPZ010000450.1:0-2707 GCA_041592495.1 Gammaproteobacteria bacterium
ATTGCAGGTTTCGCAGAAGTGTTGGGACATGGGAGTGATAAAGCCAATGTTAATATTGGTGTTGGCCACCTGCATATACCGCGCCGGGCCGCCACCGGGCATGACGCCGGGGATCAGGTCAAAGCGTTGTGCCAGTCGTTGCTTGATATCCTGTAAATTGACGTAATGATGGGTGGCCTCGCGGCCCATATCACCTACGGGCATAGTCTCGATAAAGCGCAGGGTAAAGTTGTGCTCAATGCAGAATGCCACCATGTCTTCAACTTCATGGTCATTGATGTCTTTCATCAACACCATATTGATCTTGATGGGACCGAATCCGGCTGCTTTAGCCGCCATCAGGCCCTCCAGGACTTTTTCCAGCTTGCCACCGGTCAGTTGTTTAAAAGTATCGGCATTCAGGCTATCAAGACTGGCATTGATGCGACGGATGCCGGCTTGATGTAATTCCCCGGCATGGCGTGCCAGTCTGGTAGCATTGGTGCTGAGGGATAAATCCTCCAGGCCGGGAATCGCTGAAAGGCGGGAGGATAATTCCGCCAGATTTTTTCGTACCAGAGGCTCACCGCCTGTGAGGCGAATACGGCGTGTACCGAGACGGGTAAAGGCGGCGACGACCCGCTCCAGCTCATCGAATGTCAGCCATTCTTCCGGTTCATGAAAATCATGAAATTGTTTGGGCATGCAATAGCTGCATCGCAGGTCGCAACGGTCGGTGACCGATACCCTGACATAATCAATACTGCGTCCAAACTGGTCGATGAGTTGTGTCATGACGAAAGATTATACGTATTTGGCATCAAATATAGCCTTATTTTAAGTCAAGTTATCCAGAGGCTAAAGCTGCGGATCGATGATTCAGGTTAGGAGAGTGCTCTTGTTAGCGGCCATAAATAAATTATATGGGCGCTAAGTCTCAGAGCAAAATCCTGTTGCAAAGTGAAAAATTAAAAACACAATAAAAACAATGGATTGAACTCAAACTGACAGCCCGTCCATGTTGTGTTATACAGCTTGTTCAAGCAGGTTCCTTGATTTTCCTCAAGCAGCATAAGTATAAGTATTTAATAATTTTATGATTAACTTAGCAATCGTGATTAGTCACGATTTTGTCACGTACCTATAATTGCGTACCTTAAGTAAAGGGCAGGGTCTGACTATGACATCAAAAGTGCTACACAATCCCATTGCGCAGCCGGCGGGTCGCATTGAGGTGAAAAACACCACATGCTACATGTGCGCCTGTCGTTGCGGCATACGCGTGACTCTGCGTGATGACGAAGTACGTTATATCCAGGGTAATCCGGATCATCCACTAAACAAGGGTGTGATTTGTGCCAAGGGTGCCTCGGGTATCATGAAGCAATATTCACCTGCACGCCTTACCAAACCCTTGATGCGCAAGCCAGGTTCAAATCGCGGCGATGCTGATTTTGAAGAAATTTCCTGGGAAAAAGCTTTCGGCATTATGGAAGAGCGCATGGCGCATTTGCGTGAAACCGATCCGAAGAAATTTGCCCTGTTTACCGGCCGTGACCAGATGCAGGCCCTGACCGGTCTGTTCGCCAAGCAATACGGCACGCCGAATTATGCAGCCCATGGTGGTTTCTGCTCCGTCAACATGGCGGCGGGCATGATCTACACCATCGGTGGTTCTTTCTGGGAATTCGGTGGCCCGGATCTGGAACGTGCCAAGCTGTTTGTCATGATTGGTACCGCCGAAGATCATCATTCCAATCCGCTGAAGATTCAGTTGTCCGAATTCAAGCGCAACGGTGGGCGTTTTATTTCCATTAACCCGGTGCGCACCGGTTATTCCGCCATTGCGGATGAGTGGGTGCCAATCAAGCCCGGCACCGACGGCGCCCTGATTCTGGCGCTGGTGCATGAGCTGATTCGCACCGGTCTGTATGATCGCGAATTCCTGAAAGATTATTCCAATGCCGGCCAGCTGGTGAACCTGGATAACAAGTCCGATACCAGTGGCATGTTCGTGCGCATGGACATCACCGATCCGGAAGAAGGTTGTTTCGATCACCAGAACCAGATGTGGTGGGATCGCCATACCGACAAGCCGGTGCGTACTCATACTGAAGGTGCCGATCCCTTCCTGCTGGGCGAATTCAAAATGGCTGATGGCACACCGGTGAAACCGGCCTTCCAGCTGTTGAAAGAGCAGGTTGATCAGTACACCCCGGAATGGGCCGCCAGCGTCACCGGCATTCCCGCCGAGACTATACGTCGCCTGGCCTATGAAATGGGCATTACCGCCCGTGATGAAAAAATCGAGCTGCCCATTGCCTGGACCGATACCTGGGGTCGTGAGCACCAGTCCGTGACCGGCAACCCGGTGGCTTTCCATGCCATGCGTGGTCTGGCGGCGCACTCCAATGGTTTCCAGACCATCCGTGCATTATCAATTTTAATGTCGATTCTGGGCACTATTGATCGTCCCGGTGGTTTCCGTCACAAGGCGCCGTTCCCGCGGCCGATTCCCCCCTGCCCGAAAACACCCAGAGGCCCGGAAGGCGTCAAGCCCAATACGCCGCTGGATGGCATGCCCCTGGGCTGGCCGGCGGATCCGAATGATCTGTTCGTGGACGAGAACGGCAGTCCGGTACGTATCGACAAGGGTTTTTCCTGGGAATACCCATTATCCGTCCATGGCCTGATGCATAACGTCATCACCAATGCCTGGCGCGGAGAC
>JBFHPZ010000451.1:0-2705 GCA_041592495.1 Gammaproteobacteria bacterium
CTTATTGTGGCAATTTTGCTGGTTTTTCCAGCTCAAGCTCGTGAACTGGCAGATGTGGAATTTGCCGAGAGTATTTCTGTGCCAGATACACATCAGCAAATATATTTGAATGGTCTGGGTATTCGTTACAAGTTTGTTTTCAAAATATACATAGCGGCGCTGTATCTTGAACAGCCGAGTCATGATGTAAATTCTGTTTTTTCTGATCGCGGCACCAAGCGCATTCTGATGCATTTTTTATATGATGAAGTGAGCAGGGAGAAACTGGTTGCTGCCTGGCAGGAGGGTTTCGAGAATAATCTTAATGCCAGTGAATTAGAGCAATTCAAACCTCAGATTGAACAGTTCAATAATATGTTTGAAACTTTGCATCGGAACGATGTAGTGCAAATAGATTATATTCCGGGGCAGGGAACACGAGTGATGATCAAGGGGCGGGACAAGGGCCTGATCACTAATGATGCATTTTATACAGCCTTGCTCAAAATCTGGTTGGGTGACGATCCGGTCAGTGAGGATCTGAAACAGGCTCTGCTTGGACAGGATTGATGTTAGTTTGCAGTAATTTGCATGAGTGCAGATTGGGTGGCTTCCGTGTCCTGAAAAATTGCATCCAGTAAAACACCCAGATCGGACATGATGTCGCTATCGGCAGGAATGGTTTCCAGCTGCTGACTATAAAGGGCAAGATTATGTGCCGCGATATCGATCAGATTTTTATCGGTAATCCTGGTTTTGCTTTGAAGGTTAATTGCTTTTTCCAGTGCTAACTGTGCCAGGTGTTCCGCATTTAGCTCCATTTCTGAAATATTGTGAATGGTTTGTTCCAGCAATTCTGCAGGTAATGCAATGATGTCTTTCTTCATCATTCTGCGTGCTTCACGCAAGGGTTTGAGCATGCTGGTTTGCCAGGGCCGGGTAGTGGCGATTAACGGTTTTATATCCCGTGCATCAAGTTCGATTCTCAGTTCCGCCAGCCAGCAACAATAAAGCAAAATATTAACATCGGCATCGAAACGGCTTTGTAATAGCAGGCAACTGGATTCAACTTCAGGTGACTGGTATATCTGCGTGGAATAATTCCAGAATTCGCTGTTTGGAAAAATCATGCTGTTAGGTTACACGGGTCCGGGAAGTAATGTCGATTGTTACAGTTAGCCTAGACTAAAATCCGGAGATTTTCAGCGTAGCATATGGCTGGCGGTTTCAAGCAAAACCTGGTGGTCGACAACGCCGGTTAACATTTCCTTACCAAAGACGAAAGTCGGCACACTACGGGCATTGATGGCGCCTGCGTATTGCAAATAGGGTAATAATGAAGCCGGAACCGAATCTGCCGGGCCATTAGCAAAAGGATCGCTCCATGCCTGTTCAATGATATTGGGCGGGATTTGGCAATCAGCAGCAATTTGACGTAAAACCTTTTCATCGCCAATGTTCCTGGCTTCGACAAAGTAGGCTTCGAACAAACGCTCATGCAGGGGATAGAAAATATCAGCCCCCAGGGATTTACTGGCTTCGGCCAGCAACAGGGCCTTGCGGGAGTTGGTGGTCATGGTGTGTTCCGCCAGTTGGATATTTTCTTCTTTGGCCAGGCGATCCAGATTTTGCATCAGGGTATTCCAGTAGTCCTTGCTGTAATTCAGCAAAGCAACGGACTGACCTTCTGCCGGTGTTTCGGGATGAATTTCGACAAAACACCAATTGATTTTCAGATCATATGCATCACGTAATTTATCAAGACGTTTATGACCAATAAAACAAAAAGGGCAGATATAATCGCTGATAACCGATATCTTGAGTTCAGGTTTGCTGGTAGTCATGGCAGCGGGCCGAAAATTGCAATAATCAGACAATAGTCTTATTTCTGATGTTGTGCAATGTTAATGAGCTATATTTAGTTTGTCATCTTAATGGAAACCAAAACATGTTGCGCCATCGATTGCTGATCCTGTTTGTTTGTTCTGTGTTGAGCCTGCCGCTACAGGCGCGGGATTTTGAAGGTGCTTATGCTGTTTATGGTGCCGGGGCCCAGCCCTGCAGCACCTATACCGCCGCGGTGAGCCAGGGAGGTAGGGAGGAAGACTTTTTTATCGACTGGATGATTGGTTATTTGTCGGCCTTTAATGTGATCATGCCGGATACCTATGACATCCTGGGCGATAATGGTTTCCCCCTGGCGCAAAGCTGGATGGCAGATCATTGCCTGAAGTTTCCACGAGAATCGTTTGTTAATGCCATGGCGCGACTAACAGAAGTTCTATATCCAACACGATATCAGGCCGGCCTGAAGAATGCACCGGCTCAGGCGGCGCCGGTGGAAGCCGAATCGGCCCAACCCAAACCCCAACTCAAGGATATTAAAATTCGCTAGTCAGTAATTTTGCGGCAACCAGTAACAGAAAAAACGCAAAGATTTTTTTGAGAGATTGTACTGGCAGGCGATGTGTGATCCTGGCACCCAGTGGCGCAAACAGGGCGCTGGTGATAATGATGCCGAGAAATGCCGGTAAATGGATATAACCCAGGGTATGCTCGGGTAGTTGCGGTAATCCCCAACCCACCACGGCATAACTCAGGGCACCGGATACGGCGATGGGTAGTCCGCAGGCGGCGGCTGTGGCGATGGCCTTACGTATCGCCGTACCATTCCAGACCAGAAACGGACCCGTCAGGGTGCCGCCACCTATGCCGACGATGGTAGA
>JBFHPZ010000452.1:0-2695 GCA_041592495.1 Gammaproteobacteria bacterium
CGGCCAGAAGAAGACACTCCGCCACCACATTATTGAGCGAATTAGGAAAGCTAAGGACTTAAAACCAGATCCGGTATCTCGTTAAGGGATACCGGAACAGGTTAAACACAATTTAATACGATAAAACTTATCGATCAAATCTGCGCTGTGGGCGATCACCTGCAGGTCTGCGCGGACGGTCTTCTTTAGGACGTGCCGGATTAACCTTGATGTTGCGTCCATTCACTGCTGTTTCATTCAGCGCCTTGATAGCACTTTCAGCATCAGCATCATTTGGCATTTCGACAAAACCGAAGCCCTTGGCCTTACCAGTAAATTTGTCAGTGATGATGTTTACTTTTGAAACTTCACCGTACTGGTCAAACATACCGCGCAGTTCATCTTCTGTCACATTATAAGGCAGGTTGCCTACATATATATTCATTAGGTTTCTCTCTGATTCATGTGTTGATCGTACTTTTCTCCACTGCGCTAACCAACACACAAATTAGGCAATGGCTTTAACCACACTGTGGCTAATTCTGGAAATACTCCGGACACTTGATTTTGAACTGCTGGGAAAACGAAGTGCATATTTCAGCGGGGATTCCATGATTATTAGTGATATAGCCTCTAGGGCTTTTTAATCCTCTTTTACCGAAGGCTGACTAGGGGCCTTCACGATAATTTGTAATCAACATTTTAGAATCGAAAAACAAGATTCTGCAATCACTATTTAGCCATTTTGGACAAAAAAAGCAAAATAATATGAGTGCAGCGAGTGATTTGACATTTTTTTGACATTTTCAAAGCAGATTAGCCGCAAAAAAAACCAACTTTCCGGCGAAATATCAAATTTGACCTGAGTCAGTTTAAGCAGGTTTGGTTTTGTCTATGCTCAGTGCATAAAAACAAGCTTATCTTGTAAGGAGAACATCATGTCGACAATCACCAAGGGAATCAGCATGTTCCTCCTATCCATGCTCATTCTTGCATTACTGGTGATGATCGTCCTGGGCTTCATGCTGGGCTTTACCCATCCACTTCCCTGGATTCTCATTGGCGTACTGGTGCTTATTCCCTTCATCCATGACCGTATAGTGTCGAGACGATTTGTAGAGTGGAGGGAATCCCTCAGTGTTGGTGTAAAAACCATTGATGATGACCACAAAAAACTGTTGGGCATGATTAACCAGCTACAAACTGCAGCCCATTATCATACTGATGAGGAACTGGTTGAATCCACACTGAACGATCTGGTGGATTACACCATGTACCATTTCGACCGCGAAGAACGTTTAATGCAACAAAACAATTACCCCGGTTTTGAAGATCACAAAAAGCAACATGAAGCCATGATTGCGCAGGTATCAAAGTTCATCGACGAGTATCGGGTGGATAAAACACGCACTATTGATCAGGTGTTAATGTTTTTGAAAACATGGCTACTCAATCACATCAAGGGCAGTGACCAGGAATACGCCCCCTATCTCAAAGAAAAAAACAAGTAATCTATTAGTCAATTTCATCTCCTCTATGCGTATGCGTGGAATTTTCGCGAGCCAATGCTCGCGATTTTTTTTGCCGCAAACAAATTAGTGCTTTCTGATGTTGTTACAAATTTTTACGATTGACGTACATCAAGGCGACACATGTTCCATCCATGTCGTAATTGCCGCACCATCCAGATCCATGCGAGGTCAAAAAAAAATGAGTGGAGCATTCACAAAAGCAACAGCGAGGAACATCTTCTATGGTGGCTCTGCGTTCTTCTTCCTCCTGTTTGTGGCGTTAACCTTCGATACGATGGGAACACTGCCAAAACGGGATAACCGGGAAAATATTACGCCACAAGTCGCCCTGGGCAAGAAGGTGTGGGAAGACAATAACTGCGTAGGCTGTCATTCACTGATGGGTGAAGGTGCGTATTTTGCACCGGAGCTTGCCAATGTTTATGACCGTTTTGGTAAGAGCAAAGAAGCCATTATTGGTTTTATCCAGAGCCGTCCGCCGGAAGGTATTCCGGGTCGTCGCAGCATGCCGCAGTTCAACCTGTCGGATGAGGAGTTAGACGCCGTCGCTGAATTCCTTAAATGGACTTCAGAAATCGACGACGCCAACTGGCCACCGAATATTCAAGGTTAATACTGAGGAGCGAACACAATGCAATATCAATCTCAATCAGTGGCAAAGCTGTATTTTATTGCAGCCATTGCGCTTTTCGTCGCTCAGATAATATTTGGCCTGATCATGGGTTTGCAATATGTCTGGGGTGACTTCCTGTTCCCTGAAATTCCATTCAACGTTGCCCGCATGGTACATACCAATGCATTAATTGTGTGGCTGTTGTTTGGCTTTATGGGTTCTGCCTATTACATGGTGCCGGAAGAAGCCGAAACCGAATTGCACAGTCCCAAGCTGGCAATCTGGTTATTCTGGATATTCCTGGCTGCCGCCGGTGCAACCGTGGCCGCATACCTGCTGGTAAACTATTCCACCCTGGCCGCGGTAACCGGAAACGATCTGCTGCCGACTATGGGACGTGAGTTCCTGGAACAACCCACCATTACCAAACTGGGTATTGTGGTTGTTGCCCTGGGCTTCCTTTACAACATCGGCATGACTATCCTGAAGGGCCGCAAGACCACCATCAATCTGGTGCTGTTGCTTGGTCTGGTCGGTCTGGCCGTGTTCTTCCTGTTCTCTTTCTACAACC
>JBFHPZ010000453.1:0-2679 GCA_041592495.1 Gammaproteobacteria bacterium
AATTTTTTGATATCGATAAGCGACAGTATCTCGCCGCGCAAGTTGACGATGCCGAGTACAAATGCGGGAGTACATGGGATGGGTGTTAATTGTTCCAGCGGATAGACATCACGAACAAAACAGGATTCCACGGCATAGTGTTCGTGGGCCAGGATGAATTCAACAACCTCGATCACATCGCCGTCTTCACCTGACTTATTGGTTTGACTCAAAGCCAGAGCGCGCGCTTTCAGAATGCGCTGAATTTCTTCAGGCTTTGATGATGCAACCTGTTCAATGGCAGTTTGGGTAATTTCAAGGCGCTGTTTGACCTGTTGCCAATCGATAACCTGGCGATTTTTGTCAGCTTGCGGAGTCGTTTTTTTGTTGTTCATTTGTACTCGTCCTAAAATCACTGTGTGCTGTGTTACAGCTTGTTGGTGTTAGCTTGAGGATTAGTGGATTGCATGTACTGGATGATTTCGGTAATGCGACCAGCCGTGAGTCCATCAGCCTCAAGAAGCATTTCATCGGGAGGCCGCGCCCGCAAAGCTGCAAGTGCATTATCAAAATGACGTTGCGCTTCACGTCCCCTGCCCTGGACTCGACGCAGATTACCCAGGGCGTAATGGGCAATAACAAAATCGGGATCGAGATAGAGGGTACGCATTAGTGATTGTGCAGCTTCATCTGCCAGTCCCTGCTCCTGCTGGATGGCTGACAACAGGTAATGATGAGCCGGGTTGAGTTTGTCGGCGCTAATGGCACGGCGGCACCAATCGGCAGCTTCATCGAGTCGTCCCTGGTTGGCAAAATCCCGAGCTGTTTGAATTAATTGTTGCGTCTGTTCATCGACTAATCTGGTGTCAGTATTGTCATTGTGGGTCACAGGCTCGGTAGTGGTGAGAGGAACCTCAATAGCTTCCATGGGCGGATATGCTTCCTGCTTGGCATTCTCTTCTCCGCCCAGAGGATAGGCATTGAAATCATTGATGGTTGCAGGAAACACATCAACCGTTGGTTTTACAGAGGCATTATTTAACTTGCGATACAGGATAGCCCCTCTGCTCTCAACAGAAGTGAAACTGGAAAACAGGCTGCTGGATGTCTCGGCAGGACTGACAATAAGCCAGCCACCATCCAGGAGTGCGCTGCGGAAATTCTCGATAATGGTTCTGGCGCGTTGGCTGTTGAAGTACATCAGCACATTGCGACATAAGATGATATCCATGGCATTGGTATTGTTCGTCAGGGAGGGATAGGAATCATCCGCCAGATTGAGAAAGCTGAAATTCACGCGTTGGTGAATGCGGGGATCAATAACGAATCGGCCTGGACGTTTTACCCGAAAATAACGATCCTTGATCCATTGAGGCGTATTGCGGAAAGACCATTCGCCGTATTCGCCTTCAGCGGCTTTGCGCAAGAAAGTGGGATTGATGTCGGTGGCCAGTAACGTGATATTCCAGGTTTCATTCTTTGGTAGTAAGCGATCGAGCAGTATGGCGATGGAGTAAGGTTCTTCGCCCGTGCAACAGCCAGCACACCAGATTCGCAAGCGACGATGATGTTGCTCACGAGCCTGTAACAAGGATGGCAGAATGTGCTGCTCAAGCGCATCGAAAGTGTGCTGGTCACGAAAGAAATAGGTTTCTCCAACCGTAAGATGACTGGCCAGTATTTCGATTTCACTCTGACTTAGCGGTTTAGATAATAAATGTCTTGCGCAGGCTTCAGTGTTTGCCAGGTTAAAAGATGATGCAGCAGCGCTGATACCTCTTTCCATATCTTTCCAGCGTTCTTTAGGGAAATACAGGCCAGTGTGTGTGGCAAGTACATCACTAAGGCGTGAAAGCAATTGTTCGGAAAGCGCCGCGGCCAACGTCAGGTTACCTCCTGCATGGCCAGAGCACGATCGAGGGATGCTGTTTCTTCCAGTGACAGGAAACGGTCCAGGTCGTGAATGAGGATGAGGCCGTCCTTGAGTTTCACCACGCCATTAACGTATTCAAGGCCGGGAACAATGGTTTCAGGGGAAACAATATCGGGTTGTTTGTATTCGGCAATACCGTCCACACCATCCACCAGCAGGGCCACAGTCCTGTGTTTGCTATTGGCGATGACTAACCGGTCGTTCAATGCCATGTCCCTTTGCGCTAAACGAAACCGTCGGCGCATGTTGAAGACGGGAATGACGTGGCCTTCGATGTTGATAATACCCAGGACGATTTCCGGGGCAACCGGCAGTGGAGTTAAATAGGCAGCTCGCACTACGCGTTCCATGCAAGGTAGCGATAAGGCTACCCGCATTTCATCAAGACAAAGAACGGCATACTTTCCCATATAGCCTCTTATTCAGAAAATCCATATTGGCCTTACGGCCTTACGGCCTTACGGCCTTACGGTAAAGTGCGGTGTTTGAGCTGTACACCACCAAAGCAAGCCAAAGAGAAAGTAAGACTTGCGAAAAAGACGATCAGTTATCTGCCAAATCCAGTGGACAAATGAAAATTTTTTACGCCTATAAACAAAACTGATTATAGACGCTATTCGTGATTTTTGAATTTTCCTCCAACTCTGGGCTCATTGGTTCGTCTTGTCAGGGATTGAATTAAACGGTAAGTCACAGCAGTTCACGTAACAATCCAGTCCCGGAGCCTGATTACCGCATTATCATTTCACTTGGATAAAACACGCAGG
>JBFHPZ010000454.1:0-2678 GCA_041592495.1 Gammaproteobacteria bacterium
ACCCGATCTTATATTTTTTCATGACCAGCAATTAAATATCGTCTGGGCCAACCGAGCCTATCTCACGGCTTCTGGTCAAAAGCTCGAGAACATAATCAACAAACCCTATTGGGATTGTTTCCCATTGAGCGACGGCCCATTACCCGGCTGTATAGAAGCCATGGATACACATAGCGCCGAAGAAAAAGAAATACAGCTGGAGGATAACCGCTGGTTTCGATCCTATTCATTTCCACTATACGATGAACAAAACAATTACATGGCAAGCGTGCATGTTCTACGGGATATCAGCCGATTTAAGGAACTTAAAAGTGAACATGAACTATCCCATTTTGCCAATGAACACACTGTCGATGCTATTTACCTGATTAATGAATCCAGCGCTTTTTATTATGTTAATCAGGCAGCCATTGATATGCTGGGATACACACGCGAAGAATTGCTGCAATTTCATGTGGCCGATATCGATCCTGTATATTCAAATGAATTATGGCGGCAGCAGTTACATGAAATGGTGGCCAGGGGTAACATTACTATTGAGTCCCAACACAAACGAAAAGACGGCTCCTGCTTTCCTGTACGCATCACCGCGAATTATCACAAACACAATGGCACAGGGTTCATTATTGCAATTGCACGTGATATTACCCGCATTAAGGAATACGAACAAAAACTGATCGAGAATGAACAAAGATACCGCGACTTGTTTGAGAACATGACCAGTGGCGTATCAGTGCGGGAAGTGATTGTGGACGAACTTGGCAAACCGGTTAATTACAGGTTTGTCGAGGTCAACAAGGCATACGAAAACATAACAGGTTTCAATCGTGATGATATTCTCGGCCGAACAATTCTTGATGTCATACCAGATATCGAACCTTACTGGATAAATATTCTGGGGCAGGTTGCCATCACCGGTGAATCAACCGAATATAATCGCTATGTCCCACAGTTCGACAAATACCTGGCAGTACACGCTTTTAGTCCGGAGCCAGGAAAAGTTGCCTGTGTAATGGAAGACATCAGTGAACTGGTGATCACCAACAAGCAACTGGAACGAAAAACAACGGCATTTAAAACCCTGAGTGCCGTTAATCATTTGCTGGTACACTCGACCAGCGAAGAGGAACTACTGGATAAGGTATGCAAGACAATAGCTAAAGAAAGTGTTTATCCACTGGCATGGATTGGCAGTTATCAGGAAGACGGTACAATAAAAATTGTATCCAACTCAGAAACAGCAAATGCATTTCTTGAACAAATAGATCTTTCCGGCAATGATGAAACAAAATCATTACCTCTATTCAAAGCCCTTCAACACAAAAATACTTATGCAGTGCATGATATTCTCAATGATGCAGACTGCAAAATCTGCCATCACATAGGGCCCGATCATGGCCTGTTTTGCGTAGTCTCAATCCCGTTCAAATGCGACCAGGATCATTACGCTGTATTGAACGTGTATGGTAGTTCACCATTTTCGATTACGGCAGAAGAAATCCTGCTGCTGGAGGAACTGGCAAAAGATATTGAATATGGCCTGGCTTCTATCAGAACCTATAAAATGAAAGAATTATTGTCCAAAAACCTGGACAAAACATTAGTAGCAACTATTCAGGCGATTTCAACGGCACTGGAAAAACGCGACCCCTATACCGCTGGCCATCAGCGACGCGTGGCACAACTTGCCACCGCCATCGGTCATGAATTACAACTTAGTCGGGCACAAATCGAAGGACTCCACCTGGGTGGCATGATTCACGATATTGGTAAAATATATGTGCCTGCTGAAATTCTTTCATATCCAGGTAAAATTAGCAGCGAACTGTTCAGTATTATCAAAACGCATCCGAATGTTGGCTTTGATATTGTAAAAAATATTGATTTCCCCTGGCCCATTGCCGATATGGTGCATCAACATCATGAACGTTATGATGGCAGTGGCTATCCAGATGGAATCAAGGGTGAAGATATTACATTTGAAGCCAGGATTCTCTCGGTTGCCGATGTAGTAGAAGCCATGGCTTCCCACAGGCCTTACCGGCCAGGCTTAGGTATCAGTACCGCGCTTGATGAAATCAAGTCTGGAAGCGGTAAACTTTATGACCCACGAGTCACAGAAGCCTGTGTTAGAGTATTTGAAAAAAATAGCTTCAAGTTTGACGAAGATGCATTCAACAATTAAATAAACTATCTGTGCGAATAGACGCATGGGTATAAGCCATGAATTGCGCATATCATTGGGATAACAGCACACTCATTCAGGTTTATATTATTAAGACATTTGCTAGATTATGAAAATGATCCACTCTAAGGTTTATCGCTATGTTTTCCCGCATTTGTAAAAAATGTAATGTTCAGTACGATCTGGACAGCTTCGCCATTGATACTTTCACCTGCCAGAACAAGCATGTGTTCTATTTCAAATGCCCTCAATGTGGCGATTTTACCGCCACCGCCATGGCAAATATTCCTCAGGAGCAATGGCCGGAATTCGTGCCCGCTGACCAGTTGGCCTCACTGACCATGCAATTCAATACCGCTATGAAAAAACTGGGCTAAAAGCCCTTTCAGGCACAATTCACCCGATCATCCTGCTCAAAGATTTAAATTTGCTTTAAGTCAAGGCGACCATGACCCACTACCCGTAGTTTAGGATTCAACGGGGGTAGTGGAGT